>JAYSZD010000824.1:0-7863 GCA_043738185.1 Hymenobacter sp.
GCACCCGGCGCCCGCCAGCGCCAGGACGTGGGCCTCGATGGCATAAACGACGCCGCCGAAAAAGTGAAGGCCACCACCGTGCCCGATGGTTACGGCGCCCAGTTTGCCAACCTGCCCGACCCCTCGGCCGACAATTTCCTTCACCACCTCGACCCCAGCTACGACCAGAGCAACAGCCAGCTGCTGGGGCGCTACAAAAACTACAACGGCTACGAAGGCAACTCCGCCGAAAACAGCCAGCTCAGCTCCACGGCCTTCCCCGACAAAGAGGATTTGAACCGCGACAACGTGGTGCAGGAAGTGGAGCGCTACTACGAGTACCGCATGGCGCTGCGGCCCAGCAGCGTGCCCGGCGGCCTGCAGGTGGGCCAAAACTTCATCATCGACAAGGTGACGACCAAAGATGAGCGCACCAGCGGCGACGAAGTGACGTGGTATCAGTTCCGGATTCCGATTCGGGAGGGCTACACCGTGCGCGGGGCCTCGCAGGAGTTCGGCTTCAAGAACATCCGCTTCCTGCGCATGTACATGACCGGCTGGCAGCAGCCCGTAGTGGTGCGTCTGGTGCAGCCGCAGTTCGTGGCCAACCAGTGGCGCCGCTTCATCTACCGCATCGTGGATGCCCGGCAGGGCACGCAGCCGCCCGTGGGCCAGCTCACCGACGCCGACGCCTTCAGCGTATCGACGGTGAGCATTGAGGAAAACGGGCTGACGGTGCCGGTCCCCGGCAAAATTCCGTACCTGTCGCCCCCCGGCATTTTGCGCGACAAGGAATACGGTAGCACCAGCACCTCGCGCCTGCAAAACGAGCAGAGCCTGCGCCTGTCGGTAACCAACCTGCGCGACGGCTACGCCAAAGCGGCCTACAAAAATCTTAGCATCAACATGCTGCGCTATAAAAAGCTGCGCCTGTTTCTGCACGGCGACAGCGAAGACCCCAGCGTGGCCAACGGCGACGTGCAGGCCTTCATCCGCATCGGCACCGACTACACGCAGAACTTCTATCAGTATTCGCTGCCGCTGGCCATCACGCAGCCCGGCGCCGCTACGGCCGACGAAGTATGGCCCACGGCCAACCGCATCGACGTTTCGTTTCAGGATTTTATCGATGCCAAATCTGAGCGGAACAAGCGCACGCCGGTCAATTATCAGGTTCCCTACACCAAGACGCTGCCCAACGGTGCCACCATTACCGTAGTGGGAAACCCCGATTTCTCGGCGGTGCAGGGCGTGATGATTGGCATGCTCAACCCCACGGCCGATGCCACCAACGGCAATACAAACGCCATTTCGGCCAATCTGTGGGCCGATGAGTTCCGGGTGTTTGACTTCGAGCAGCAGGACGGGTTTGCCGCCACCGCCCGCCTCAACGTGAAAATGGCCGACCTGGCCAACATCACCGCCACCGGCAGCTACACCAGCGTGGGCTTCGGCGGCTTGCAGGATAAGGTGCAGCAGCGCTCACTCGACGATGCCTTCCGCGGCGACCTGCAGGCCACCGTGGCGGCCGAGAAGTTCCTGCCCGAGCGGTTCCAGCTGCGCGTGCCGGTGCTGCTGCAAATCGGCCACGAAAGCCGCACGCCGCTCTACGACCCTCTCGACCCCGACACCAAGCTGCGCCAGAGCCTGGAGAAGTTTACCGACGCCGGCGGCGACGTGAACCGCGCCGCCCAGGCCGAGTACCGCAGGGAAGTCATCGACCAAACCACCAGCCGCAGCATCTCGGTGCTGAACGTGCGCAAGGAGCGCGGCCCCGGCAAGCCTGGCGCGACTCCCAGCACGCCCAAGCCCTGGGACATCGAGAACCTGGCCCTGAGCTACTCCCTCACCGACCGCCTGCACACCGACATTCGCACCGACCGCGACTATACCAAAGCCTACACCGCCGCCCTGGCCTACGTGTACCAGACGACGCCCAAAAACTACACGCCCTTCAGCAAGATTAAGGCGTTAGACAACCCGTACCTGAAGATTTTTCAGGAGGTGAACTTCACACCGCTGCCCTCACGCTTTTCGTTCCGCACTGATATTGACCGGCGCTATAACGAGCGGTTTCTGCAGCGCATTCTGGAGCCGGGCACGCTGCCCAGCTCGGCGGGCATCGCGCCGGTTATTCAGAAGTCGTTTTTTATCAGCCGGATTTACGACCTGAAATGGGACCTCACCAAAAGTCTCATTTTTGACTATACCGCCAACAACCGCGGCGTGGTGGACGAAGGCCAGGGCCGCACCATCGGAGTGAGCGACGAGGCCATCCGCAACCGCGACCAGCTGAAGGAAAACCTGCTGCGCGGCGGCCGCACCACCAATTTCAACCAGGTGGCCGCCCTCACGTACCGGCTGCCGCTCGACAAGTTTCCGCTCACCGACTGGATAAGCGCCGACACCCGCTACTCGGCCAGCTACACCTGGCAGGCGGCTTCCACGGCGCTGCGGGCCCCGGTATTTCCCGTGCCCACCGGCGACGAAGAACAGGACAACCTGACGACCGAGCTGCGCCTGGGCAACACCGTGCAGAACAACGCCGAGCTCAGCGCCAACGGCCGCATCGACCTGGTGAAGCTCTACAACAAGGTGAAGTTTCTCAACATCATCAACAACGCGCCGCCGCCCGCGGCCCGTGCCAAAAAAGACGCTACGGGCCGGAACCGGACCACGCCGACGGACGATGCCGCCGCCGCCGCAGACACCACCCGTGAAGCCAACCGCTTCGTGAAAGCCGTGCTCCGCTCGCTGATGACGGCCCGCTCGCTGAACTTCACTTACGTGCGCACCAACGGCACGCTGCTGCCCGGCTACCTGCCCAATACCCGCTTGTTCGGCCTCAACAGCGACCTGACGGCGCCGGGCGTGCCCTTTATTCTGGGCCGGCAGTACGAGCTGCCCGACCTCTACGACCGCGCCAGCCGCAACGGCTGGTACACCGAAAGCAGCGAGTTTCTGAACACCCCGCTCAGCTCCCTGCTCACCGAAACCCTCACGCTACGCACCGCCCTGGAACCGTTCCGTGGCTTCAATATTCAGGTGGATGCGCGGCGGCAGCTGGCCCGCAACAAGGAGGTGTACTACCGCAACCTGCTGAATGAAACGACCCTGGAGCTGGTGCCCGACCCTAACAATCCGGGCCGCTTCCTGCAGGCGCCCAGCCCGCTGCTGGGCACGGGTTCGTTTCAAACCTCCACCGTCACCATCCGAACCCTTTTTGGCGATTTGGGGGCCAAGGGCACAACATCAAGGGCGTTCGACCGCTTCGTAAGCAACCGGGCCATCGTGCGCCAGCGCCTGGCCACGGCCAACCCCGCGTCGGGCTCCAACCCGGAAGTTGGCTACGGCTTCAATTCGCAGGAAGTGCTGGTGCAAAGCTTTATCGATGCCTACCACGGTCGGTCGTCGGATAGCTACGAGGCCGATAAGTTTGACCCGTTTAGCAAGCTCCCGCTGCCCAACTGGCGCATCGATTACAACGGGTTTGCCGAGCTGCCCTTGGTGAAGCAGTATTTCACTTCCTTCACCTTCAACCACGCTTATTCGTCTACCTACAGCGTGGGTAGCTACACCACCTCCACGGTTTACGAGCCCACGTTCAACCCCGAAACCCAGTTCCCGAACCGGCCCAACGAAGCCGGGCAGTTCCTGCCCTACTACGTGGTGGGGCAGGTGAGCATCATCGAGCGCCTTTCGCCGCTGGTGGGCATCAATTTCCAGACCGTGAGCCGGGCCACGGGCCGCCTCGAATACCGCACCGACCGCGCCATCGTGCTCAATATCACCAACTCGCAGGTAACGGAGCTGTATACCAACGAAATTGTGGTAGGCCTGGGTTATGCCACCAACAGCCTCAAGCTGCCCTTCAAGGTGGGCGGCGAGCAGCGCGTGCTGCGCAACAACCTCACCGCCCGCCTCGACCTGAGCATTCGCGACAACATCACTGTGCAGCGCAGCATCCTCGACGTAGTGGATTTTGGCGACGCCCAATTTCCGAACCCGGACAAAGGCCGCCCGGATGGCAAGGTCACTAACGGCTCGAAGACCTTTCAGCTGCGCCCCACCGTCGATTACCTGCTCAACTCCCGGCTTAACCTGCAGCTCTATTTCAGCCAGACCGTCAGCACGCCGCGCGTCAGCAACGCCTTCCGCAACACCAATACCGAGGGCGGCGTGCAGCTGCGCTACAGCCTCACGCAGTAGTAGTTATGAATTATGAATTGTGAATTATGAGTTGGTTGGGGGGGAATTATACAATGGAGAAGGTTACCGGTTCTACTTTTGATGCGCTACTGCCGTTGGTCACCTAAATGAGCCAACTCATAATTCATAATTCATAACCCTTAACTCATTCAAAATGAACCTGCCCGCCACGCTGCACTACACCAAAGACCACGAATGGATTCGCGTTGAAGGCGATGTTGCCTACGTGGGCATCACCGACCACGCTCAAAAAGAGCTGGGCGACATTGTCTATGTTGATATTGACACGCTGGACAAAGACGTGGCCCAAAACGACGTGTTCGGCACCGTGGAAGCCGTGAAAACGGTTTCGGACCTGTTCAGCCCCATCACTGGCACCGTGCTGGAAATTAACGATAAGCTGGCCGACGCGCCCGAAACCGTAAATTCAGACCCTTACGGCGACGGCTGGATGGTGAAAATCTCCATCGCCAACCCCGCCGAGCTCGAAGCGCTGCTGTCGGCCGAGACCTACGGCGAGCTGGTGGGCGCGTAACGCCGCCGGTTTCGCTTTCGCTGGTGCGCCGTGATGTCAGACCTGCCTTCTCACAAGCCTACGCCAGCGCCGCGCCCCTACGCCGGCTTGTCGGCGCTGTGGGCCGCCGTGGTGCTGGTGCTCACGCTCACGCCCGCCCAAAACATGCCCATCACGCCCGCCTGGGAGCTGCTGTCATTCGACACGGCGGCCCATGCGGGCGTGTTTGCGTTGTTGGCCGGGCTGAGCTGGTTTTCCCTGTCGCGGCAGCGCCGCTGGTCCCGTTTGGCCCGGCACGCCGGGTGGGCAGTGCTGGTAGGCACCATCTTCTTTGGCGGGCTCATCGAAATCCTGCAGCACGCCATGCACCTGGGCCGGCACGGCGACTGGACAGATTTGCTCAGCGATGCCATTGGGGCCGCCATAGCCGTGGGCCTGATTGCCTTCTGGAACCGGCGCGGCCGGCGCTGGGTACGCACCTTGGTGCCGTTGGTATTTTGGGCGGGTATGGCCAGTGTGCTGCCGGGCCAGGCGCAGGATATGCCGCGAGTGCGCCGCACCATCGCGAAACTGGCCTCGCCGCAGCTACATGGGCGCGGCTATGTGAAGGATGGCGACAAAAAAGCTGCTGCCTACCTGCGCGGTCGGCTACAAGAGTTGAAGCTGGAGCCACTAGCACCGGATTATACCCAGCCGTTTACGCTGGACGTGAACACGTTTCCGGGCAAGCTAAATCTTAAATTTCAAATCCCATCCGGTTATTTCTTCGGCCACACAAGCTACAGATACACAAGCTACAAAGTGGGTTCGGCCGGCTCCAATTACATCGCAGCAGCCACCTCTGGTGGGGGGAGCGCGATAAAAATGCCCGTATTCTTTTTGGATAGCTCCTGCCTCGCTCGGCCGCGTTACGTGGATAGCATAATGCGCGCCCCGGCTCGAACCCAGGCCGTAATGTTGAGTGGGAGAACCGCCGCCCAGTTGCGCGACTGGCCAGCCAATATCCGCCAGTACGTGGATTCGTGTGCGGTTTGGCTGAAGTGCGTACCCAAATTAACGGCGACGCTTGCCAGCCAACAGCGCCGCCGCGTGGATTTGGAATTGCTTACCCCATTGGTGTACCACTTCGAAAAAACACCGCCCCATGCTGTTCCTCTCCCATTCTTTCCGGGCCAAACCGTTACCTTTTCGGTGGACGCCCAACTCCGGCGCGACTACCAAACCCAGAACCTGGCCGCCGTCATCCGCGGCACCGCGCAGCCCGATTCCTTTCTGGTAGTCACGGCGCACTACGACCACCTTGGCCGGATGGGCAAGCACGCCTATTTCCCCGGCGCCAACGACAATGCCAGCGGTGTAGCCCTACTGCTGGAACTGGCCGCCCACTACGTCCGTCCCGAAAACCAGCCGTCGTATTCCGTCGTTTTCCTGCTTTTTGGGGCCGAGGAAGCCGGTTTGTTGGGCTCCAGCTACTTCGTGGCCCATCCGCTCGTGCCCCTCCCAAACATCAAATTCCTGGTGAATCTGGACTTGCTGGGTACCGGCGAGCAGGGCGCCACCGTAGTGAACGGCCGCGTGCTGGAAGCGCCCTACCGCCGTCTCGTGTCGCTTAACGACGCCCACCGCTACCTGCCTGCGCTCGGTGCGCGCGGCCGCGCCGCCAACTCCGACCATTTTCCCTTTTCGGAAGCCGGAGTGCCGGCATTCTTCCTCTATACCCGCGGCGGGAGCGCCGCCTACCACGACGTGAATGACCGGCCCGCAGCGCTGTCATTAGCGGGTTTTGCCGGGGCGTTTGGGCTGGTGCGCGACTTTCTTAACGAGCTGGGGGCGGCGAAGCAGGCAGTCCGGCAAAAGTAGCCAGGCCGGCTGGAGCCACCTTACGGCAATGAGGGCCGGGCCGGGCGGATTTGTGGCTGCGGGACTATGGCAGGGCATAAAAAAGCCTCCGCAAAACATGCGGAGGCTTTCTTGATAGCAAATGAAATAGCGGCGCGGCCTAGCCTTTGGATTTCAGCGAAAGCATGATTTGCTTGGCGATAGGCTCCCACTCGGGCTTCTGACGGTCGGCGCAGTTGAAAGTGCAAATCATCAGTTTGCCTTCCACGTCGGTGAAGAACACCAGGGTGTATACTTCGTGGCCCATCTCAGGCTTCATGAATTCGAGGTAGCCCACCTTGCGGTTGTTGATGCTTTTCACACCATCGCCGAACCAGGTGGCGTCTTTGTACTGCTTATGATAAGTCTTGCCAAATGAGGCAGCGTAGATGTCCACCATGTCTTGGTCGGCATCGTTGTCGCTGTAGTTAAAGGCGAGACTAATGAGGTTGTTGTTGGTGAAAATAACGCTTGGGCGGCTTTGGGCCTTGGCATAGGCAAAGTCCATCTGCTGTTCGGTCATTACCTCAAAACCCTTGGGAATCAGGATTTCAACCCGCTCGCTGAGCACGCGTTTCTTTACCAGCTCTATTTCGGAGGCGGGGTGCGCCGCCGTTAGCATTAAACCGAGAATGCAGAGTAGAAATGTAAGTTTCATACTAATAGGAATATGGGGGTGATTAACTAATGGCCTCTTTGGTAAACCCAAGTTAGATACAATACCTGAGTATCCAACTTTCTGTTTGCAAATATTGCGATTTATTTTTTAGTGACCAGCGATAAGCCAGTCGATGCAGGAATAACTGCCTAGTATTCGACGGGTTGGGGAACAAAAGCCGAACATGGTTTTGCACTTACAAAGTCCCGTCAAAATACTTTGCGGAACAGGCGAAAGATGAATTATAGTAATAAAATGCAAAAATAGATTACTTTATTACTTGAAGTCGATTTGCTCTGCTGTTCGTAACCGCAAGGGAAGAGTCCGAGAATACCCCCTTAAAGAATATTATTTAACTGCTCTTTTATTTTTTCCAACTCCTCTTTCATGCCCACCACGAGGTGCTGCACGGTGGCGTCGTTGGCCTTGGAGCCGATGGTGTTGATTTCGCGCCCGATTTCCTGGGCCAGAAAACCGAGCTTCTTGCCTACGGCTTCGTCGGGCTGATGGATTGCCTGCTCGAAATAAATCAGGTGGGCCGCTAGCCGCACCTTTTCCTCGGCAATGTCGAGCTTCTCGATGTAGTAGAGCACTTCCTGCTCGAAACGAGTGGCATTGAACTGCT
>JAYSZD010000825.1:0-1253 GCA_043738185.1 Hymenobacter sp.
GGGATTGAGGCGCAGCAGCCGGCCGATGCGCTGGGCGGCCTTGCGCTCGTTGCCGAATGCGTGCCAGATGATGCCCACCCGCAGGTTGGCGATGTTGATACCCTCGGAGAGCTGGGCCACGCAGGCCAGGCGCTGGATGGTGCCCGCGTTAAACAGGTCCAGGTTGGCCTGGCTGTCTTTGTTCTTGGCGTGGTAAGTGTGCGCGGCTTGCTGCTCGGCCTGTTGCTGGGTGCAGGTGAAGAGCAGTACTTTTTCGGCAAACTGAGCGGCCAACCGGGCCATGTAGCGGCCCTTGCCGGGGTAGTGCATCAGGGCCTGCATGCGCATCAGGCGCAGCGTCTCGACGGGCAGCGCGTCCTGGGCGGCGTTGGCCAGGCGGGAGCTCCAGTACTGGTAGTTCTCGCGCTCGCTGGTGGTGAACTGGCTGCCGGATTTGAAGGTGACCACGTAGTCCCGCACCGAACTCAGCGGCAGGCGGTGCACGACCAGGCGGTAGTCGTTGAGCAGGCCCGCCAGCACGGCCTCATCCGTGGTGTAGTCCACCAGCATGGGGCAGTAGGTGGCCACCAACCGCCCTTTTTCTGAGTTGGGGAGCGCAGGAGGCGTGCCGGTCAGGCCTAGAATGCTTTTTTTGCGCGCCACGTGGGCTTTCAGCCCCGGCTCGTGGGAGTCCTTAAGAGCATGGCACTCGTCGAGGTAGAGTTTGTGGTAGTGGTCCTGCCCCAATGTTTTACTCAGTGACCGGTAGGTGGTGAAGGTGATGGCGTCGAGCAGATGCGCCAGCCCGAACTTGTAGGCTTCCCGGGGCCAGGAGTCCAGAATAGCCTGGGTGGGGGCCGCGACCAGAAAGGGTTTGGTCGCGGAAACCAGCAGCGGGCTCTCGGATAGAAGGCGCGCCATGTCACGCAGGCCGATGAGCGTTTTTCCGACGCCCATGGCCACGGCGGCTCCGGCCAGCTGGCGACCCTTGAGTACTGCCAGGACGTGGTCATGCAAGGCTTGTTTTTTTGCCTGGGCCGAAGGAGAGGCGCTAGCGGGGGAAGCGCTCATGAGTAGGGGAGGGGGGAAGGCCACGCGCGAGGTAGCTGGCTGACCAGGACTACTGACGCAGAGGGAAGTGCTCGACAAAAGTAAAAGCGCCAGTTGGTGAACTGTACTAGGGCGTGAGGACAATAAGAAATCAGCTATTCATCTAAGCCAATCAAGTGCTGCCCCGATATGCCAGAACGCGAGGAAGGAAACGACGGTTTTCT
>JAYSZD010000826.1:0-3067 GCA_043738185.1 Hymenobacter sp.
AGGGGCGGGTTAAGGAAGCGGAAAACTTCCATCGGCTTGTCGAGCTCATACACCTGCTGCATCAGCTCGCGCAGGAGCTCGGAAGTGGTTTCGTTGCCCTGGCTGCGCTGGTCGATGAGCACGCTGGTGCTGCGCACGGTGGCGGAAAAATCCGTGTGCAATGCCCGCAGCTGCGCCAGCACGGGCGCCGTGAGGGCGTAGGGCACCAGGGCCGCGGCCTGGGCGTCGGCCGCGTCGAAAAGGGCCTTGGATACGTCGCGCAGCTCCTCGGGCTTCATTTTGCGCAGCTGCCCTTTGCTGAGAGTGGCGCGGGCCAGCAGGGCGGTATCGGCGGTTTTGGTGGCCACCGAGCGCAACGGCCCCAGCAGGGCGGGCAGGGCGGCCAGCAGCGCCGTGCGGGCGGCCGTGGCCTGCGCGGTGGTGGGCTTGGTGTTGAGGGGGGCCGCGCCCACGGCGGCGGTCAGCTGCTGGTAAGCCGGGGCAATGTCGGCGGCTTCGGCAGCGGCCACGGCGCTGGCCCCGATAGCGGCCGCGTTGTCAGCAATGAAGGCCACCAGCACGGTGGTCATGGCGTATTGTTTATCCTCGCGGGCATCCATACGAACAGGGTGAAAAATGACGCCGACGGAATGGCCGTCGGCCCTCAAGGTTACTGCTTTTTTCGCACTTGTCGCGCTTAAAACCCGCTCAGCAAAAATCTAACATTCGATTGCTTAAGCCTTTCCTCCCCTCCGTGTAAATTTGATGTATTGGCCCGCCGCGCTTCCACCGTTGCGTCCGCCATCGGGCTTCCTCCACGGCCCGCTATTTCCTGCTTGAGTTTTTCTACCGAACTCTTGGCACCCCGCAACTGCGCGGGGCTCCCGGCGTTCGTGCACGTTCTTGCACGCTGTTGGTCGGCTTCCGACCCGTAACGTTTCTTATTGGGCTGCTAATACGATGTTTCCGGACTGATGCTCCGGCAGAGCAGTTGGCGCGGGCCGTATTTTCAACAGTACGCTGCTGATGTGGTCCGTTGCTTCCATTTTCTACCCATATTCCCCATGCGCCTTCCCTTCCTCGCCCTGCTGGCGGTACTCACGCTGAGCCAGTGCCGCAAAAAAGACCCCGCCCCATCCCTGCCCCCCGAAACCACTACCGGGGCCATGACCTTCGGCTGCCGCGTCGATGGCCGCGTCTTCGTACCCCGCGACGGACGTGGCAATCCCGGCCTCTTTGTGCAGTATACCTACCTCGGCGCCGGTAAGGGCGGCGGCTACTTTCTCAATATTTCGGCAGTTAACTGGCGGCCCAATCCAATAGAAAGCGTAAGTATTACCACTGACAGCCTGCTCGTCGAAGAAGGGAAAACGCACGTGTTTGGCACCCAGAAAGGTAGTGTCGGCACGTTCTACCGCTCCGGGGTGCGCTACGATAAATTAGACCAGGACCCCGGCGAGCTGACCATCACGCGCCTCGACCCTACCCAACGCATCGTGTCCGGCCGCTTCCACTTCGTGGGCACCAACCCGGGCACCGGTCGGCAGGTCCGCGTCACCGACGGACGCTTCGACGTGCGCTTTTAAGCTTTCCTTCTTCATTCTAGCCTTATCTGCGAAAAACAGCACGCAAGTTCGATGTATAGCCCTGCAATCGGCTTTTGCACGGCTGCGGCTTCGCTTCGAGGGTCTGCAAGTCCGTTTTACATGCCCGCAAGTTTGGTTTACCGGGTTGCAATACCGTTTTGTGGCCTTACAATTTTGATTCACATGCCTGCAAGTTTGGTTTTTGGGGCTGCAACTCCGGTTTATACGGCTGTAAGTTCGCCACCCTGCCCTGCGAGTTCGGTTTTCCGGGCCGCGAAAACGGTCTTGCCCGCATTCTTTTCAAAAGCCTATCTTTGCAGCCCCCGTCCATACCCATGCTGGTTTTGCTTTCCCGTTTCTGGTTTTCGCTCCGCTTTGCCCTGCTCACCGCCACGGTGCTGCTGGTGCTGGGCCTGAACCAACGCGCCGTGAGTGTGCTGCGCCTGCCGGTGGGCAGGGGCGATACCCGCCTGGCCGCGCCGCCCAAGGCCACCGTGGTGAAACAAAAAGTACTGCTCGAAGCCACCGCCACGCCCGACCACTTTGTGGCCCCGCCCGTGGTAGCCTGGCTGCCGTCGGCGGTGCCAGCCATGTGGCTGCCGGCCCTGCGCCGGGCCCTGGCGGTGCCGCGGCTACACGCCGGTGTGCGCGCCGGTGAGGTGTTCCGGGCCCGGCTGCTGGCCGTGGCGCTCTCGCCGCAAGCCCCCTAACGTTTAATTAAGAATTAGGAATTAGGAGTTAAAAATTGGCGCAGGCTGGTTTTTGGCTCCTGCTTCTTCGTTCCTGTTCGACCCAATTTTTAATTCTTAATTCCTAATTCTTAATTCCTTACTAAATGCGTAACAAAGGATTAATCATCGCCCTGACCGTCGTCGTGACGGCGCTGTGCGCGTACTTCCTCTTCTTCACCTACATCTCGCGAGGGGTGCAGCAGAAGGCCGTGGCCTACGCCACCACCAATGGCAAGCTCAACGAATCGGCCCGCCAGCACTACCTCGATTCGGTGTGGCGCGCGCCGGTATTCGGCCCGTTCACCTACCGCGAAGTGCGCCAGAGCGAGCTGGGCCTCGGCCTCGACCTCAAGGGCGGCATGCACGTGACGCTGGAGGTTTCGCCGGTGGAAATTGTGAAAGCCATGAGCGGCAACAGCAAAGACGTAGCCTTCAACAAAGCGCTGGAGCAGGCCCAGATAGCACAGAAAAGCAATTCTAGCACGCCCTTCACCACGCTGTTTGCGCAGGCTTACCAGGCGGCGGCACCCGGCAAGTCGTTGGCTACCATCTTCGCCAACACCACCAACAAGAGCCGTAACATCGACATCAATTCGAGCAACGACAAGGTGATTGCCGCCATCGACAAGGAAGTGGACGAAGCCATCGACCGCTCGTTCAACATCCTGCGCACCCGCGTCGATAAGTTCGGCGTGAACCAGCCCAGCATTCAGCGCGTGAAGGGCACCGGCCGCATCCAGATTGAGCTGCCCGGCGTCGACAACCCCGACC
>JAYSZD010000827.1:0-3067 GCA_043738185.1 Hymenobacter sp.
TGCCTGAAACCGACCGCACCGGAGCATTCGCGGGCATCCGTCGGCGCTGCCAGCCAGGGAATTTGCGTGTTCCACGACTTTTATTTGTAGTCCATCGCACCACGGGTGGAATTAACTCGTAGGTGGTTACCTTTACTAGTGCTGGCTATTTGTTGCAACACGCTATTTCTGCTTGATGGAAAACATGTTACGCTCCTTATTATTTGTCGTGCTACTAGCGCTGGGGTGGTCGGCAGCGGCGGCGGCGGCGGGCCCTCCCACGGTGCCCGGCCGCTTCGCGCTGAAGCTGAAACCGGGCCGGCAGCCAGCGGCACTGGAGGCCGCGCTGCGCACCCTGGGGGCCACCGACGTCCGGCAGAAATTTCTCCGCACCCTGCCGCCCAACATTGAAAAGCCCGGCAGTGTGGACCTGCGCGGCATTTACCAGTTCCAGGTGCCCGCCACCGTGTCGCTGGAACGCATCCGCACGGTGCTGCTGGCGACCGGGGCGGTCGAATACGTGGAGCCGCACTACGTCCGCTACCCGCAATACCAGCCCAACGACCCGATGGCTGACTCCACGCTGACCAGCCTATCAAAAAGCCAGTATTATCTGAAGCAGATTAAGGCCTACCGGGCCTGGGATATTACCCGCGGCGACAGCTCCATCGTTATCGGCATCACCGACGGCGGGGTGCGCCTGACTCACCAAGACCTGCGCCAGCAGATTAAGTACAACTACGCTGACCCCGTCAACGGCATCGACGACGACGGCGACGGCTACGTGGACAACTTCAACGGCTGGGACCTGGCCAACAACGACAACGACCCTGGCTACGACATCAAAATTATTCACGGCTCGCTGGTAGCCGGTGTGTCTTCGGCCCAGGCGGATAATGGCGTAGGCATCGCGGGCATGGGCAACAAATGCCGGTTTCTGCCGCTCAACATTTACTCGAACACTCCTACGGGCAATTTCGCGGGCATTGAGGCCGTCGTGTACGCGGCCGACCACAACTGCAAGGTCATCAACATGAGCTGGGGTGCACCGGGTGGTTTTTCCCGGCTCGAACAGGACGCCATGACCTACGCCGCCGTGAACCGCGACGCCGTGCTGGTAGCGGCGGCCGGCAACACCAACGCCGACCTGATGTTCTACCCAGCCTCCTACGAGCATGTGCTCTCGGTGTCGGGCGTGAGCAGCACCGACCAGAAAAGCCCGAACGCTACCTTCAGCCACCGGGTCGATTTAGTGGCGCCCGGCCTTAGCATTCTCACCACCCAGGGCTACCACGCCAAGTCGGGTGGCGGGCCGGCCGATGCGGACTACATTGCCGTAGGGGGCACCTCGTTTGCCGCGCCCCTGGTGGCGGGCGCCGCGGCGCTGGTACGCTGGAGATTCCCGCTTTTGTCGGCCTCGCAGGTAGCGGCCCAACTGCGGCAAACTACCGACAAAGTGGATACCCTGCCGGCCAATGCCGCCTGGAAAGGCCTCATGGGCACCGGCCGGCTCAACGTGTTCCGGGCCCTGACCGAGCCCAGCCAGGAAGCCCGGGTAGTAACCAGCACATTCACCCCTGCCCGCGCCGTGTACCTCACCGGCGACACCATTCGGCTGAGCGTATCCGTGCAAAACCTGCTGCAGCCCATTGCCGGACTCACTGTTACGCTCACTTCCCTTTCGCCCCATATTAGCATTCAGCAGGGCTTGTTCGTGCTGGGCAATGTGGCTTCCCTAGCCAGCTTGAACAATACGCTCAACCCGTTCCGACTGGCGGTGGCCAGCAGCGGCATCCCACTCAATACTACGGCCACGCTGCGCTATCACCTCAAGGGCGACGACGGATATGAGTCCGAACAATTGGTGGAGCTCGTGCTCAATCCTGACTACGTAGTGCTCGATGCTAACGACCTGAATGTGACCTTGACCAGTCGCGGCAACCTGGCTTTTGACGACCTGTTAGGCACCATTGGCACCGGCGTCACGTACCGGGGCAGCGGCAATATTCTCAGCGAAGGCGGCTTGCTACTGGCCACCAGCCCCACCCGCGTATCGGACCGCCTGCGCACCCGGTCGGGCGCGGCGCGACAGTCGTTTTTCAACAGCGCCCAAGTAGTGCGCCTACAGCCCGGCCCCCGGGCCGACCAAGAGGCGCGCGCCCTGTTTCAGGACAGTATTCCCGCCACCGGCACCCTCGCCCGTAGCGTGGGGGTGGGCGTGCGCCTGCGAGCCTATGCCTGGTCTTCGCCCGGCCGGCGCGATTTCGTGGTGCTGGAATACACGCTCAAAAACCTCACGGCCGACACGCTGAAACCGCTCTACGCGGGCTTATTCATGGACTGGGACGTGCCCACGCAGGACGGCTCCGCGCGCAACGCCGCTGCCTGGGACGACTCCCGCTCCCTGGGCTATTGCTATGCCCTGGGCCAACAGAATACGCCGTCGCTGCCCGCCATCTACGCGGGGGTGCAGCTGTTGCAGGGCGGCTCGCCCACGGTGTATTCAATTGACAATAATGCTCCTGCCGGGACTTCCCTGAGCTTGGCAGATGGCTTTTCTCCTGCCGAAAAGTTCATGACTCTGAGCAGCGGCACCGCCCAAAGCAACGCCGGCCTCCCCGATGGCACCGACGTATCGCAGGTAATTGGCACCCGGATAAGCACGCTGGCGCCCGGCGACTCCACCATCGTGGCCTTTGCCATGCTGTCGGCCCCCACCCTGCTGCAATTGCAGGACGCGTCCGAATCGGCAACCATAGCGTACGCCACCACGCTGCTGCCCACTCGTGCCAGCGCCCGAACCATGGATTTCGTGGCGTACCCCAACCCAACCGAGGGGCCACTGCAGGTAGTACTACCCCAAGGTTTCGGCCCGGCTATGGTGCAGGTGCTGGACATGACCGGCCGGCTAGTGAAAAGCTTCTCGGCCACGGGTAAGCAGTTCGAAACCAACCTGGCCGGACTGCAACCGGGCTTGTACCTGGTGCGCGCCATCGGTACCAATCGGGTGGTGACCCGCTCGGTAATGCTGCGCTAAGAAATCAGCCATAAGCTTATACTTGTCCAAAGACCTGATAAGGGAGTTTGG
>JAYSZD010000828.1:0-3066 GCA_043738185.1 Hymenobacter sp.
GTGCTGGCCACCGGCTGTCAGCGCGCCGCTTACCAGCCCAAGGCCGCCTTTGCGCCCGTCACCAGCCAGTCCGTAGGCAAAACCCAGGCCGAGGACCCCGCCGTGGCGGCCATCATCGTGCCCTACCACGACAAGGTGACCGCCCAGATGACGGAGGTGCTGGGCACGGCGCCCGTGGCCTTGGTCAAAACGCCGGGCGAGTCGCCGCTCGCCAATTTCGTGGCCGACCTGCAGCGCACCCGCGCCAGCCAGGTGCTGGGCGAAGCCGTGCCCCTGGGCGTGATGACCAACGGCGGCCTGCGCGCCGGCTTCGCGGCGGGCCCGGTCACGCTGGGCGCCGTGTTTGAGCTTATGCCGTTCGAGAACCAGCTGGTGGTGCTCGATGCGCCCGGCCCGGTGGTGCAGCAGCTGTTTGAGTACGCGGCGCGCATCAAAATGGCCGTTTCCGGCGCTACCTACGCCCTCACGTTCGACGGCCTGCCCAAGGACATTCGCATCGGCGACCAGGCTTTCGACCCCAACCAGAACCGGACCTGGGGCATTGCCATTTCCGATTACCTGGCCTCGGGCGGTGATAATATGGCCTTCTTTAAAACGCTGCCGCCCCGCCCCACCAACGTGCTGCTCCGCACCGCCATTGCCGACCATATCCGCAGCCTCACCCAGGCCGGCCAGCCCATAACGGCCAAAGTCGAAGGCCGCGTGCGGGGCAATTAAAAATTAAAACAGGAGAATTAAAAAATGATAATCAACCCTCGATTATCATCCTCTGTCCGCACTGAATTTTTAATTACTACCTATGACTACTCGCCGCGATTTTCTCCGCCAATCCTTGCTCGGTACCGCCGGCCTCACCGTGCTCGGCGGCTTGGCCAATTCTGCCGAAGCCGCTGTTAACGCCAAGGCGCCCATCAAGCTCACCATTCTACACACCAACGACATGCACTCCCGCATCGAGCCTTTTCCCGACAACGGCGGGCAGTGGGCCGGGCTGGGCGGCATGGCGCGGCGCGCGGCCCTCATCAAGGACATTCGCAGCAAAGAATCGAACGTGCTGCTGCTCGACTCGGGCGATATTTTTCAGGGTACGCCGTACTTCAACTTCTTCGGCGGCGAGCTGGAGCTCAGGCTCATGAGCGAGATGAAGTACGACGCCAGCACGCTCGGCAACCACGATTTCGACAACGGCCTGGACGGCCTGCTGCGCCAGCTGCCCAACGCCACATTTCCCTTCCTGGTGGCCAATTACGACTTCTCCAAGACGCCTTTAGCGGGCCGTTTCGCGCCTTATAAAGTGTTTGAGAAGCAAGGTGTGCGCATCGGCGTGTTTGGCCTGGGCATTCAGCTCGCGGGCCTGGTGGGCGATATGAACTTTGGCGCCACCCACTACCTCGACCCCGTGGCGAAAGCCACGGAAACCGTGGCCCAGCTCCGCGGCGCCGAGAAATGCGACCTAGTTATCTGCCTCTCCCACCTCGGCTACAAGTACGAAGGCCCTAAAATCGATGACCGCAAACTCGCGGCCCAGGTTTCGGGCATCGACCTGATACTGGGCGGGCACACTCACACGTTCCTCGACGCGCCCGAGCCTATTGCCAGCCCCGACGGCCGGCCCACTCTAATAAATCAAGTCGGTTGGTCGGGTATAAACCTGGGAAGGCTGGATTATGAATTTTCGCCGAAAACAAAACGAGGCGGTTTAGCAAGTGCCTCTGTGGTACCCGTTCGCGCCGCCTGTTAAAAGCTCGGAATAAACAAGCTGATTCCGGCTTTTTTAAGTGCAGAGTTTTCCACAATTTTGTCCCCCCCTAAGAAAAACCGGCGGCGACTGCCCTGGGTTTTATCACTTTTTTCGCTCCGAATTTTCGTTCGGTCATCGTTCAATCAACTCATGCTCAAAGATTTTCGCACGGTTTGGGCTAGCTGTTTACGCAGCATCTCGGCGGAAATCGGGGAGCAGAGTTTCAAAACCTGGTTCCAACCCATTGTTCCGGTTGAGCTGAAGGGCAACGTGCTGACCATTCAGGTGCCCAGCGCCTACTTCTACGACTGGCTGGAAGAACATTACGTAGACGAGCTGCGCCGGGCCCTTTTCCGGGAGCTCGGGGCCGATGGCCGCCTCGAATACAGCGTGGTAGTGGACCAGGGCAACGAGCAGACGCCGCCGCGCGCCCTGCACCTGCCGCCCACCCGCAAGCAGGCCGCGCCCGACCCGCGCGACGCGCCCCAGCCCATGCCCGGCGCGCCCGTGGGTAACCCGCTGGCCGGCAGCGCCCGTGCCGCCTCGGCGCGCTACGTGAACTCGGCCGCGGTGCGCACCACCCCGCGCGGCAACAACTACAGCAACAGCGGGGCCGACACGCTGACTCCCGCCCGCAATCCGTTCGACACGGCCAAGCCCGTGGACGGCAACCTCGTGCCCTCGCAGCTCAACGGCTCGTATACCTTCGACAACTATATTGAGGGTGACTGCAACCGTCTGGCCCGTTCGGCGGGCCTCGCCGTGGCCAACAAGCCCGGCACCACCAGCTTCAACCCCCTGATGGTGTATGGCGGCGTGGGCTTGGGCAAAACGCACCTCGTGCAGGCCATCGGCAACCACATCAAGGCCACGGCGCCCGAGCGATTCGTGCTCTACGTATCGGCGGAGAAGTTCACGAACCAGTTCATCGACAGCGTGCAGCGCGCGCAGGTGCAGGACTTCGCCAACTTCTACCTGCAAGTCGATGCCCTGATTCTGGACGACGTGCAGTTTCTGGCCAACAAGGGCAAGACTCAGGAGATGTTCTTCCACATCTTCAACCACTTGCACCAGTCCGGCAAGCAGATTGTGATGACCTCCGACCGGCCGCCCAAGGACCTGCAAGGGCTGGAAGACCGGCTGCTAAACCGCTTCAAGTGGGGCCTCACGGCCGATGTGCAAAGCCCGGACTTCGAGACGCGGGTGGCCATCATCCGCAACAAGATGGAGCAGGACGGTATCGATATTCCGCCGGACCATGTGGTAGACTACCTCGCCAACTCGGTGCACACCAACGTGCGCGAGCTGGAAGGCGTCATTGCCTC
>JAYSZD010000829.1:0-1249 GCA_043738185.1 Hymenobacter sp.
AAGGACCTTATCGCACCCGAACGAGCTTCGTTCAATCGTGATAAGGTCCTTTGCTACGCTCAGGATGACGCTTTTATAACATATGGCAACTTCTCTCCAAAACCTGAGCGACTACGACGCCTCTACTTTCATCGACATCAGCGAAAAGCGCTTCGGGCTAGTAGTGGCCGAGTGGAACCGCGAGATAACCGACATTCTCAGCGCCGGGGCTTTTGATACTCTGGTAAAGCACGGGGCCAAGGCCGAAAACATCTACCGCAACACCGTGCCGGGCAGCTTCGAGCTCACCCTCGGGGCGCAGTTCCTGGCGCAGCACGACGAGATGGATGCCGTGATTTGCCTGGGCGTAGTCATCCAGGGCGAAACCAAGCACGACGACTACATCTGCCACGCCGTGGCTCAGGGCATCACGCAAGTAGGCTTGAAGTTCAACAAGCCGGTCATCTTTGGATTGGTGACCACCAATACCTTGGAGCAGGCCTGGGACCGGGCCGGTGGCAAGCACGGTAATAAGGGCGTGGAAGCCGCTGTGGCCGCCATTCAAATGCTAGGTTTTTAGCATTCGACGGAAAAGCGGCCCTGAAGCCCTAACTTTGCAGCCGCAAAAACAAACATGCAAATGCTTTGAATTGAAGCAGCAGGCACATGCAAGTGCTGCCAACCATTTAGCAGCTGGTGGTGTTGCCGCTCCTTTGCTGAACGGTATTTCATTTTCATAATTTCTATTTACTCTTTCGATGAACGAAGAAAACATCCGCTATTCCCGGGAAGACCTAAGCGAGTTCGACCAGATTATTCAGGATAAACTGACGGCGGCCCGCAAAGAGTTGGCGTTCATCAAGGAAACCCTGACCCGCAGCAACGATTCCGGCACCGATACTACCGCGTCTTCGGCCAAAGTGCTGGAGGACGGCGCTGAGACTGCCGAGAAAGAAAGCATGAATCAACTGGCCTCGCGCCAGATGAAGTTCATTCAGCAACTCGAAAACGCCCAGGTTCGCATCAAAAACGGCACCTATGGCGTGTGCATCGGCACGGGTAAGCTCATTCCGAAGGAGCGCCTGCGCGCGGTGCCCCACACCCAGCATTCCATCGAAGCCAAAATGGCTCGCCGCGACTAGTCTTCGCGAAGGCCCGAGGCCCGAATCTGTGGGCCGGCGCTGCGGCGGCCGGCTGGCAGGTTCGGGCTTTTGCTTTTATCTTAAGTGAATTATTTCAGCTAATGAGGGCTTTATCCGGTCAGCGGCTG
>JAYSZD010000830.1:0-3063 GCA_043738185.1 Hymenobacter sp.
AAAGCCTTCACGAAAATAAGTTTTGTGACCGGCCAGGGCACGACTTCGCAACGCACCACCTACGCCCACACGGACAAAGGTGCGGGCCTGCGGGCGACCACCTGGTTCTATCGCCTGCGCCAAACAGACCGTGACGGCACGGTGAGCTACTCGCCCGTGCGCCGGGTTTCCTTTGCCGGAACCAGCCAACCGGCCCAATTGGTGGCCTATCCCAACCCGGCCCACAACGCCGTACGGGTGCGGGTGCTGGGCAGTGCGCCCACGGGCCCCTTGCAGCTGTTCGACGCGGTGGGCCGGCTGGTGCATTCCCAGCTCGCCCCCACGGAGGGTGCGGAGGCGGTGATGCCGCTGACCAGCTTGCCCGCCGGCATCTACATTTTGCGTTGCGGCACGCTAAGCCAGCGCGTCACAGTGGAGTAATGCGTTTTGGGCTGCCCGCACAGCAGCAAAAAAAGAGGGTTGGCCATGGCCAACCCTCTTTTTTTGCTTATTTAGCCCTCAATCGGGCCACCTCCGCGCGCTACTTCGCGTAAAGTATTGCGACAGTAGTTGCCCCAACCGTTCCGCATCATGGCCAAGAAACCCGTAAAACCCAAGTCGAAAACCCAGGACCCCGAAAAAAAGGCCCGCGTCCACAAAGAACTGGAGGGCTTTGAAATTGGCGTGAACCCGTTGGGCGAAATCACCTCTAACTACAGCATCGAGGAAATCAATAAGTTTCTGGGACGCCACGTGCGCGACAAAAAGCTGGTGGACCGGGCCGGCCAGTTCGGCGAAAAGCCCGCGCCCGACGAAACCGAGGACGAGGCCTTTCCCATCGCCGACGCCGAGCACTCGCCCGAACCTGAGGAAAGCGACGAGGATTTCATGAAACGCACTAGCCGCGAGGCCAAGCGCAAAAAGCCCACGCCCGAATCCAATGGCGCTAAAACCCGCGCCAACCTTCCGGACGACGAGTAGTGTTTTGCCGGATTCGCGCTAAAGCGTGGTGGATGTGCTGACGAGCCGGCCATTTTCAAAATTTTCTACCCGCTGAAGCTGGCCGTTGTGGTAGGTTTCGGTGCGGGTACGAAGGTTTTTCTGGTAGTTTTCCGCCTGTGTCAGCTGGCTGTTTTCGTAGGTTTCGGCGCGGGTGAGGGTGCCGTCGGTATAGGTCTGAACGGATGTTATCTGGCCGTCTTCCGCGTAGCTCGTCCAGGGGCCGAACCAGTAGAAGCGCGCGCCTTTGCCGCCGGTCACCCATTGCGCTTTGCCGCGGCGGGCTACTTTTCCATCAGGACACCAGTATGTTACTTCGCATAAACCCTCGCGTCCGTAGCGCTCAGAGTGGTCGAGTTGCCCGGTGGGCGAGTAGTAGCGGAAGGTGCGCACCGGCCGGCCGTGGCGGTACTGGCCTTTGGTGAAGGGCTGCCGCTTGGCATCGTCGTCGTAATAGGTGCGCCAGCGACCTTTTGCCAACCCGTCGCGGTCATAACGGTTGGGTTTCCAAAACCCACGGGCCCCGGACCGGGTGGCAGCACCAGAGCCGGCACAGGCGCTTAGCAGGAGCAAAATGAGGCAGCAGCTCAGAAAAAAAAGTCTTTGGTGGAGCATGGCGACAGCGGGCGTTGTTACAACTATGAAGTTAGTTAAAACTCCTCGCTCAACGCTCTTGTGCTTAAAAATTGTGTCCTGAAACTTACAGGATAAGAGTCTGGTGAAATACATCCGTGCCTTTATCTTTGGGCGCAGCAACCACCATTCCTTTTCGCCATGCTCTCCCACGACGTTGACTACCGCATTCTGGGTTCCGACATCCAGGTCTTGGAAATTGAGCTCGACCCCAACGAAACCGTGATTGCCGAAGCTGGCGCCATGGTGTACATGGAGGAAGGCATCGCGTTCGAAACCAAGATGGGAGATGGCTCCGAGCCCGACCAGGGCCTGATGGGCAAGCTTTTTTCAGCCGGCACGCGGCTCATTACCGGCGAGTCGCTCTTCATTACGCACTTCACGCACCGCGGCGGCTATGGCAAAAGCCGGGTAGCTTTCTCGGCCCCCTATCCCGGCACCATCATTCCCGTCAACCTCGGTGACATGCCCAACGGGCTTATCGTACAAAAAGACGGTTTTTTGGCGGCGGCGCGGGGCACCAAAATCAGCCTGCACTTCAACCAGAAGTTTGGGGCGGGTCTGTTTGGCGGCGAGGGCTTTATCCTGCAGAAGCTCACCGGCGACGGCAAGGCGTTCGTACACGGCGGCGGCACCATCATCGAAAAGCGGCTTAATAACGAGCTGCTGCGCGTCGACACCGGCTGCGTGGTGGCTTTTGAGCCCAGCATAGATTTCAGCATAGCCCGCGCCGGGGGCCTGAAATCGATGATTTTTGGCGGCGAAGGCTTGCTTTTGGCCACGCTCCGGGGCACGGGCCGCGTGTGGATACAGTCCATGCCCGTCAAAAAGCTCATTCAGGCGTTGGCACCAGCCGGGGGCAATGCCCAAAAGGAAAGCGGCGGCCTGTTTGGCGGCCTTTTGAACGAGTAGCGGGGCCGGGCGCGGGCGCTACTTACTGGCGCTGATACGGGCTGATTCGCTGCCGGTTTCGGATAAACCGGTCACCGCAAACGTTACCGTAATCGTTACCAAAATAGCGATGGCAATGCCGAATCGAATTAAAAAACGGCTGCCTTTGGCCTCATCGTGCTTGCGCCGGTCAACCTCACGGCGCTGACGGCGAGACTTATACGGACGCTGATAGGCCGATTTCTTGGCCGCGGGAGCAACAGGACTGTAGGGCATAAGGGCGGGGATATTGCCGTAATATTACTAAATGTTCTCTAAATATAGAGAAGTGTCGTTTTCAACAGCCTGCTACCGCTGCGAACAAACCAGTGGCTTTGCGCAGACGGTAAGCAGCCAGCTTACGAGCAGACACTTACGATTCGCTGCGGCTACCCGGTTTAGCAGTGGCCAGCACGGCTTCGAGCACCTCGCGCGAGTTGAGTAGGCGCGGCACTTTGTGCTGGCCGCCCAACTTGCCTTTCCCGGCTAGCCACGCTTCAAAAGTGCCGGCCGGCACGGTGT
>JAYSZD010000831.1:0-3060 GCA_043738185.1 Hymenobacter sp.
CCGCCGAAGGCGTACTGAGCCTGAACGACGAACCCGTGCTGGCTAACCAGATAATTGCTGTGGCCGACATCGCCAACCTGACGTTTGACCCGAACAGCAACTTTGTTGGCAATGCTTTCTTCACCTACACGGTGCTCGACAACGCCGGTGCTACCTCGGCGCCAGCCATCTACACCATCCCGGTGGGCCAGGACCTGACCGTGCTGTACACGGCCACCCCCATGAAGGGCGGCAACACGAATACGTATAGCAACGGCGACGTCATTGCGTATGGCATTGACCCGAACACGGCCATCTACAACACCGCCGGCCGCCTCTACAATGCCGATGGCACCTTTGCTGCCGGTACGGTAAACAACGGCATCCGCTTCGGCAAGCTGAGCGAGACCGACTCGACGACGCTCGCTGCGGTGGGCATCCGCTACACCTCGGGCACGGGCCTGTTCACGGTGATAAACCGCGACCTGTTGCCCATCAACGGGCGCAGCATTCCGGTCACCATCACGACCGTGGACCTGTTCGGTGGTATCAGCGTGGTTCCCTTCAACATTGCGCTGGGCAACGCGCCTCTGCCAGTGGAGTTGGTTGCCTTCACGGCCCAGGCTGTGAAAAACGTGGACGCCCAACTGAACTGGCGCACGGCTTCGGAACTAAACAACGCCTTCTTCGATGTTGAGCGCAGCTTGAATGGCAAGGACTTCGTGAAGTTCGGGCAGGTAGCAGGCCAGGGCACTACGTCCAGCGCCACCGCCTACGCCCTGACCGACGCGGGCATAGGCTCGAAAGCTTCGGGCTTGGTGTACTACCGCCTGCGTCAGGTGGATGTGGACGGTACGGCTACGTACTCGCCCGTACGCACGGTGGCTTTCACCAAGAACGCCGCGATTGTGCCCGCCATCAGCCTGTTCCCGAACCCGGCTACCGCCGATACCAAGCTTGACCTGAGCCAGCTCCCCGCCGGCACGTATCAGGTGAGCATCCTCGACGCCACCGGCCGCGTGGTAATCGGCAGCACCCTCAACGCGGGCCTGGCCCACGTGCTGGAGCTGAAGACCATCGCCAGTGGCACCTATACGGTGCTGGTGCGCGGCCAGAACGGCGGCCAGGTTGTGAACCTGACCAAGCGTTTGATTAAGGAGTAAGGCCCGCGGCCGAAGTGCCGCGTGTATCCTGCAAAAAGCCCTTCTCTCGCCGGGAAGGGCTTTTTTGTGCGCTCATCAGGACCACATAAGTATTCCTTAATGGCCCCGTCAACAGGTTGCCGTAACCACAGAGGCTTAGTTCGGGTTAAAGAATGCTCATCCTTATCGATTGATTTTTTGATGCAATACGATGTTCTCATTGTGGGCGCGGGCAGCGCCGGGCTTTCGGCCGCCCTCACATTGGGGCGCTGCCTGCGCCGCGTGCTGCTGGCCGATGGTGGCCCCCCACGCAACGAGTCTTCGCCCGGCGTACATGGTTTTTTAACCCGCGATGGCATCCGGCCCGCTGAGCTGCTACGGCTGGGGCGCGAGCAGCTCCGGCCCTACGATTCGGTGGAAGTGCAGGGTTTGGAAATCAAGAGCGTCACGCGGGAGGGGAGGGGTTTTCGGGCCACCGGTGCCGGAACTGCCGACGATGCCCCGCACACTATTTGGGCGCGGCGGGTGCTGTTGGCTACCGGCGTGGCCGATATTCTGCCGCCGCTGCCAGGGTTTCGGGAGCTGTGGGGGCGCGGCGTGTTGCATTGCCCCTACTGCCACGGCTGGGAAGTGCGGGGCCAACCGTTGGCCGTGTACGGGCAGGGCCGCACCGTCACGGGCCTGGCCCTGCTGGTGAGCCGCTGGAGCGCCGACGTGGTGGTGCTCACTGATGGCGCGGGCCACCTCACGCCCAACGCCCGCCGCCGGCTAAAGCGCCAAAAAATTCAGATTCGGGAAGAGCGGATTACCCGTCTGGTGGGCTCGGCGGCAAACGATTTGCAGCACGTAGAGTTTGCCGATGGCAGCCAACTAGAGCGTGCTGCGCTGTTTTTGCATGCGCCCCAGCACCAGCGTAGCGCCTTGGCCGAGATGCTGGAAGCGCACCACACCCGCAAAGGGGCGGTGTGGGTCAACTCAGACCTTGAAACTTCCGTCCGGGGTGTATATGCGGCGGGCGACACCACGCCCGGCACCCAGCAGGCGCTGCTGGCGGCCGCAGCGGGCAACAAAGCCGCCATTTGCATCAATGAAAGCCTGACGCGGGAAGAATGCCCGCGGTAGGCTGACCATCACCTGATTCTTCGGTTTCACCTCAAATTAACCCAGCATGACCACCTTCCTCGCATTGCACTACTGGGCCGGCTCTGGCCGCGAATACGAAGCCGTGCGGGAGCTGTTGCCGACCACCGCGCGGCTTTTGGCGCCCGATTTGCCGGGCTTCGGAAACCAAGCCGTTCCCCAGGGATTTGATTTTTCGGTGGCGCACTATGCCGACTGGTTGGTTACTTTTATCGCCGACAACGAGCTGGCCAGCTTCACGTTGCTGGGCCATAGCATGGGTGGCAAGATAGCCATGGCCCTGGCGGCCCGGCGGCCGGCTGGTCTGCGTCGGCTACTACTACTTTCCCCCTCACCGCCCACGCCCGAACCCATCACCGATGCGGACCGGGCCGAGGCACTGGCGGCTTATGGCCAACCGGTCGAAGCCGAGAAAACATTCCGCAACATCACCGAAAAACCTTTGCCTACGGCGTTGCACCGCTTGGTGGTAGCCGACAACCTGCGCACCACCCGCCCCGCCTGGGATGCCTGGCTCAACCACGGCTCCCGCGAAGATATTTCGGGTACCATGTCCGGGATAGAAGTGCCTTGCATGGTGCTGGTGGGCGCCCACGACCGTGCCATCACCGCGGCCACGCAGCGGCAGCACACCCTACCCTGGCTACCCGCCAACACGCGCCTTCACGTAGAACCAGCCACCGGGCACCTGTTGCCGCTCGAAGTGCCAGCCGTGGTGGCCAACCTGGCCTTGCAGTAGGGCGAACAGGAAGTGCTCGCGCACAACTACTCCTGTTCAATTTGGTCATGCCGAGCGCAA
>JAYSZD010000832.1:0-3051 GCA_043738185.1 Hymenobacter sp.
CGCCACGCCGCTGCACGCCACGCCGCTGCACGCCACGCCGCTGCACGCCACGCCGCTGCACGCCACGCCGCTGCACGCCACGCCGCTGCACGCCGGGCCGAACGTGACGGCAGTAGGTCATAGTGGTGCTGGTTTCGTCCACGAATTTGAACCGGATAAAATCCTCGGCTTGCACCGCTTCGAGAAAGGCCGCCCGTAAGGCCCTCACCCGGTCGGTGTCACGCTCTGCGGCGTGGATACTCTTTTTTTTGCCGCCACTCCAGCGCCTGCACGGCCCGCCCCATCGTGGCCGGGCTCACGGCCGGTCCGCCCAGCGCGGCCACCCACACGCACAACTCGTCCAGGGTGGCATCGGGCTGCTGGCGCAGGTAGGCGACCAACCCAGCGCGGGCCGCCGCGTCGAGCAGCGGGGCGGGGCCGCTGCGTTGGGGCAGTGCGGCCACCGACCCGCTTACCCGCTGGCGCTGGCGCAGCTTTTCGACAAACGAGACCGAAACGCAGAACCGGGCCGCGACGGCGGTTTGCGTGGCACCGGGCTCGGCACAAGCCGTCGCTACCCGCTCCCGCAAATCATTCGAATAAGGTTTCATCTGCAAAAGATGGTCCTGAATTCATATAAAAGCCTAATAAACAGACTAAAAAAGCGGTTGACTCCCACGCATCTGTCCCTGGTGGCCTACCTTGGCATTTTAAAATTCGCGGCCAATGCCTACGTGCAATTTGCTGGGTACTCGGACGTCGCCATTGGACTGGGGCTGACGATGGGCTTCCGGATTCAGGAGAATTTTCAGGCGCCCTTTTTAGCCTCTAACTTCAGTGATTTCTGGAAGCGCTACCATATTTTTCTCACCTCTTGGTGCCGCGATTACGTCTTTACGCCCCTGCTGAGTCTCACCCGGCAGGGCATTACTGCTATTTCGGCCTCCATGCTCGTGCTGGGTTTGTGGTATGAATGTTCGTGGCGCTATCTGATTTGGGGGGCGGTGCAGGGTCTGGACATTATTCTATGAGGCCGATACAGCAAGTGGAAGAACAACCTGCAAGCCGCTTCGCCCGCGTCACGCGTGTCCTAGTGGAGCGGGGTACTCATGAAGTATTTTTACTGCTTCAGCTGTATTCTCATTCATGAGCCTTCCTAGAAAGCCGTATCAGCCCTGTTTCAGTGTTTAGTCTGGCTGCTCATGTATGCTTTCCTGACCCGCTGCACGGGCGTAAAAGTTGCCGGCATTCTCACCGGATTCTGGTACGCCGGACTTATCGTTCTGGTCCTGTATTACATTCTGTTTCCCAACGGCCCGTTCCGGTACGCCAACTGGTAAACCTGGGTCGCCAGCGGGCCGCTGCTCGTGCGGGACGCCACGATTATTAGCCTCGCAGCACCTCTACTACAACGCCGGTGGGCAGGGGAGACAAATGATGAATTCAGTGCCCGCACCCTCCTGCGAATCGACAGTGAGGGTACCGCTGTGGCTTTGGGTCACGATGTCGTGCGAGATGGAAAGACCCAGGCCCGTGCCCTCGTGGGCGGGTTTGGTGGTGAAAAAAGGCTGAAATATCTTGTCCACTACCTCGGCCGGAATGCCCGGGCCATTGTCGTAAATCCGAATTTCTATATGTTTCGACGCTAACTGCCGGGTCGTAACGCGCACCTCTGCCACGTAGCTTTCGTCGGCTAGCATCTGGCGTTGCTGCACAGCATAAAAAGCATTGGTGAACAGGTTGAGCAGCACCCGGCCCAGGTCGGCCGCCACGGCTGGTACCGGGCAGAGGCCCGCCTCCAGGTGCTTGACGCGGGCGGCGTGGAAGGAGGGATGCTTGGCGCGCAGGCCCTGGTAGGCCAGGCGCAGGTACTCGTCTATCAAGCTGTTGATGTCGGTGGGTACGTGTGGGGCGCTGCCCTGACGCGAACGCGCCAGCATGTCGGCAATGATGGTGGTGGCGCGCTGGCCGTGCTCGCTGATTTCCCGGAGGTTCTGCTTGAGGCCGGCCAGCAGCAGGTCGCGGTTGGGGTCGTGGGGCCGCCGCCGCACGCCGTCTTCGCCCATGTCGTCGACCAGCACGGTGCTTACCTCAGCGAAGTTTTTTACGAATGCCAGCGGATTTTGCAGCTCGTGGGCGATGCCCGCCGTGAGCTCACCCAGAAAAGCCATTTTCTCGCTTTGCACCAGTTGGGCCTGGGTTGCGTGCAGCTGCGTAATGGTATTGCTCAGGGTATCGCGCTGAGAGGCGATTTCCGCGTTTTGGGCGTTGAGCTGCCGGTTGGCTTGCTGCTTGTGGCGGTTGTTGCGCCAGAGGAGCAGCAGCGCGGGCACGGTGCTGGCCAGCACCGCCAGTAGCCAGTAGTAGCGTCGCTCACTGGCCGCGGCGTTTTCGCGGTCGGCCGCTTCCTGTTGCCGCAGCCGCTCGCTCACGTCCAAGGCCTGAATCTGGGCCATTTTAGTGCGGCTGAACAAGCTGTCGCGGGTGGTGCTGGCAAGGGTGAGGTAGCGAAACGCGGCTGCGGTATCGCGGCGGGCTGCGTGGGCCGCCGCCAGAAACTGGCTGGCCTGCAGAATGCCCTTTGGGTATTGCCCCAACTGGCCCGCCGCCAGTGCCTGCTGGCCAAAATAAAGAACCGAATCCGTTACTGCCGCTGCCTGGTGCTCCAGCAGACGCGCCTGCCCGAGGTAGGCCCGGCACAGCGCGAAGGTGAAGCGCTGGCCGGTAGCCCGACGGATACTGCTACGGTAATAGCGGCCTGCCAGCGCGTAGTTGCCCAGCCCGGCATGAATATTACCCAGCATGGCCGCGTCGCCCACTTCGCTGGTCAGGTCGTGCTGGCTCAGGTCGAGGGCGTAGCCGCGCTGAGAGTAAATCAGTGCCGAGTCGAGGCGGTTGAGCTGAACATATACGTTGCCGATATTACCCATCACCCTGGTTAACAGGGCCACATTCTGGTTTTTTTCGGCCACGGCTTTGGCCCGAAAAAAACAGGCCAGGGCCGGCCGGCTGTTGCCCTGCTCCCAGTAGAGGTAGCCCAGGGCGTTGAGGGCACGGGCCGTCATTTTTGCA
>JAYSZD010000833.1:0-3047 GCA_043738185.1 Hymenobacter sp.
CACGTTCCCGTAAATATTCCCTTTGTGCTGCTCGGCACCGGCTTGCTGTGGTTCGGCTGGTTTGGCTTCAATTCCGGTTCGGCGCTGGCAGCCAATACCGTGGCGGTGCAGGCATTTTTCACCACCCACATGGCTTCGGCCGCGGCCATGCTGACATGGATGCTGATTGAGGCCGTGCGCGGCCAGCGGCCCTCCGCAGTGGGTGCGGCCGTGGGCGCCGTGGTGGGCCTGGTGGCTATCACGCCCGCTGCGGGCTACGTGAGCTACGGCCCGGCCCTGTTCATCGGAGCCAGCGCGGCGGCCATCAGCGCTTGGGCCGTGGCCCTGAAAAACCGTACTACGCTCGACGACACACTCGACGTTTTCCCTTGCCACGGCGTGGGCGGCATCGTAGGCATGATTATGACGGCTGTTTTCGCCAAGGAGGGCGGGCTCATCACCGGGTCGCCTACGCTGCTCCTGCATCACCTCGGCGCCCTTGCGTTTATTTCGGCCTTCACCTTTGGCGGCTCGTTCTTAATCTACAAATTCACCAATCTGCTGATTCCCATTCGGGTAAATGCCCGCCACGAAGCTGATGGCCTCGACGTGAGCCAGCACGGCGAAACGGTGCTGGCCATGGCCAGCTAGTAAACGTGTCCCAGCCGCACATTGGGCTGCAAACGACGCCGAAATAGGCTAACAGCCAGTAGCTAAAAGCTAACGGCTCAGTACTCAAGTCCCAATCACAAACACCGTCGGAATCTTGTGCAGCTCAGGGGCCGGCAGGCGGCGCCAGTCACTCACCGTCAGGGTCTTGATGAATTCGCCCGCGCCGGTTACATCCGCCGCCACGCACAGGCGGGTACCGGGCTGCAGGTGCGCCACCAAATCGGCGAACAACGCCCCGTTGCGGTAGGGCGTTTCAATGAACAGCTGCGACTGCTGCCGCTGCTGCGCTTCGCGCTCCAGCGTTTTGATGGCCGCGATGCGCGGTGCTTTCTCGATGGGCAAATAGCCGTGAAACGCAAATTGCTGCCCGTTCAGGCCCGATGCCATCAAGGCCAGGAGCAGCGACGATGGGCCCACTAGCGGCACCACGCGCAAGCCCAGGCGGTGGGCCTCGCGCACCAGCGCCGCGCCGGGGTCGGCAATGCCGGGGCAGCCGGCTTCGCTGAGAATGCCGCCATCGATGCCCTCCTGAACCAGCGGCACCAGGGCGGCGCGCACCTCAGCGTCGGTGCTGTCTTTGTCGATGACGGCGAAGCGGATGTCTTCAATGACGCGGGTCGGCGCCACGCTTTTCACGAAGCGGCGGGCCGTGCGGGCGTTTTCCACCAGAAAGTAGGGGAGGGCGGCCACGGCGGCCAGCACCTGCGGCGGCAGCACTTGTGGGGCGGTGTCGTCGGCGAGGGGCGTGGGCAGCAGGTACAGCGTGGCGGGCATAAGTAGCGGAATGAGCACGCAAAGGAACGCCCCCGCCGCTGGGCGCAGCGGTAACCGCGAATAAGCCGGTGCGTAGAATAGCTTTACTTGCCCGCTTTTTCATGGCCGATAAGCCCCGTTCCAGCCGCTTGCCGCTCGTTCTGTCGGTGGCCATTCTTGCGCCCTTGGTCGGCGCTTATTTTATGTGGCCGGCTTTCCAGCAAGCTGCGCAGGAAGTCTGGGCCGTGCTCCGCACCGGCGACCAGGCCAAAGTAGCCGACTGGATAGCCCGATTTGGCTACTGGGGCCCGGTGATGATAGTCGCTACGATGGCGCTCCAGATGTTCCTGCTTGTCCTCAATAATGCCTTGCTGATACTAGTGGCGGTGTTGGCCTACGGGCCATGGTGGGGCGCGCTGCTGGCCTGGGTGGGCGTGCTCCTGGCCTCCAGCATGGGCTATTGGCTGGGCAACTCTTTGGGAATGCCCATGGTGCAGCGCCTGCTGGGCGCTAAAAGCGAGCAGAAAGTGGCCGGTTTTGTGGACCAGTACGGGCTGGGAGCCGTGGCCGTCGCGCGCCTGACGCCGGTGGTTTCCAACGATGCCATTAGCTTCGTGGCCGGCGCCACGGGCTTAGGATACGTGCGCTTCATCAGCGTGACGGCGGTGGCCATCATCCCGCTTATTGCGCTGCTGGCCTACCTGGGGCAGGACAGCGAGCGGCTCAAAACCGGCCTGCTCTGGATTTCGGGCGTGGGCCTGCTGCTGTTTGGAGCCTACGTCTGGTGGGCGAAAACGCACGAAAAAACGGGCCGCCCAAAGTCGGGCCGCCCGTCGGAAGTTTAGCGAAGCCGCCCGGCCGCCGCTACTGCTTCACGAAAGCCTGCACGAGTTGGAACACTTCCTCGGGCTTCTCGGCATGTAGCCAGTGGCCGGCATCCAGCACAGTTTCTACCTGCGAGTTCGGGAACAGCGCCGGAATGTCGTGGAGCTTGTCTTCGGTGGTGATGTAGTTCGACTTGCCGCCCCGCACAAACAGCGCGGGCTTCAGAAACGGCTCCCCAACAGTGGCTTCGCCCACGCCGGGCAGCTGCGCGGCCAGCACTTCCAGGTTGATGCGCCAGGCGAAAGAGTTGTCCTCCTTCCGGTACAGGTTTTTCAGCAGAAACTGGCGGGTGCCCAGATTGGGCACGTATTTGGCCAGCGCAGTATCGGCGTCCTGCCGGTTGGTGCAGGTAGTGAAATCGACAGATTGCAGGCCGGCCAGAATATCGTCCTGGTGCTCCATATCGGAAAAGCGCGGGGCAATATCGACCACGATAAGCTGGGCCAGCCGGTCGGGGTAGTCGAGAGCGAAGCGCATGGCCACTTTGCCGCCCATGCTGTGGCCCAGCAGCGAAACGTCGGCACCCAGCCCGAGGTGGTCGAACAGCGCCAGTACGTCCTGAGCCATGAGGTCGTAGGAGTGCTCCGGGCTGTGGAAGGAGCGGCCGTGGTTGCGCAAGTCTGCGCTGATGACACGCAGGCCGGCTTCGGTGGCCCAGCGCCGGGCCAGCGTCTGCCAGTTGTCGAGGGTGCCAAACAGGCCGTGGAGAATAACCAGTGGCTGGCCCTGGCCCTGGTCGAGGTAATGAAGGAGAGAGG
>JAYSZD010000834.1:0-1240 GCA_043738185.1 Hymenobacter sp.
GGATAAGAACTTCGCCGCGCTGCTTAAAGACTCGAAAAACAAGGAATACCGCGACAAGATTTACTACGAAATGGCGCGGCTGAACTACCGCGAAAAGAAGTTTCCGGAGGCTTTGAAGCTGCTGCGCCAGTCCATTAAGGCCACCACCACCAACCCGTTGCAGAAAAGCTACACCTACCTGCTGACCGGCCGCATCTACTACGAAGAGCTGCAGAAATACCGCCTCGCGGCGGCTTATTACGACAGCACCGTGCAAAACCTGTCCCCGGAAGCCAAAACTTACCCGGCCATCAAGGAGCGGAGCGACATCCTGTGGGAATTTGCGAAGCAGTACACCATCATCGAAACGCAGGATAGCCTCCAGGCCCTGGCCAAACTGAGCCCGACGGCTCTGGATGAGCAGCTAAGCCTGTATGCCGACGCTGAAATTGCGGCCAAGGAGCGCGAGGCAGCCCGGCTGGCGGCCTTGCAGAAAGCGAGTGAGCGCACCGCCGAGCTGGCCGCGCGCACCAGCAGCAGCGGCAATTCGTCATTCCCCGGCAGCGGCTTGGGCGGCAACAACGACGACCCGCTGGCTTTCGACCCCACCGCCACGGCTTCAGGCGCCAAATGGTACTTCGACAACCCGGCCACGCTGGGCACGGCGCGGGGCGACTTCATCCGCAAATGGGGCGACCGGCAGCTGCAGGACAACTGGCGTACCAGCAGCCAGGCCAGCAGCTCGCCCAATACTACCGCCAATGGCAGCGCCCCCATCTCGGTTACCGGCCAGAGCGCCAACCGCGTGAACGCCAGCGGCGCGGATTCTGTGGCTGCCGCCGCTGCCAGCAACCCTGCCGCCCAGAAACAGGCCCTGGTGGCTCAGTACCGCAGTAGCCTACCGCTCACGCCCGAGCTACTTGCGGCGTCGGATGCGCAGGTAGAAGCCGCGCTGTACGAGCTGGCCGGCATCTACAAAGAGCAGTTGAAGGAGCGCGACAAAGGCTATGAAACCTACGAGCGACAGGTGGCCCGCTATCCCGCCCGTGAGCACGCCCCCGACGCCTATTACCTGCTTTACCTGCACTACAAGGACGTGGCTAATGCCGCGAAAATGACGCAGTACGCGGCGGCGCTTCAACGCGAGTTTCCTGCATCCATCTACGCCAAGCTTATTGCCAACCCACTGTACCGCGAGCAGGAGCTGGCACTGCACAATGCCGTAGCCAGCCGGTTGGACTCGGCTTTCACATTATATACC
>JAYSZD010000835.1:0-7775 GCA_043738185.1 Hymenobacter sp.
TTGGAGTGTTCTACCAAGCCATCGCGGGAGGAACGGGCAGCCAGAATCTTGTTCGAGGCAATCCGCTCGTAGGCCACGCCCACGCTGAAGTTTTTCCGCAGGCTGCGGCTGTAGCTGATTTCGAAAATCTGCTCACCGGAACCGGATTGCACCAAGCGAAAAAAGGAGTAGGGCGAACGGGAGTCGTAATACGGGACTTTGGTGGCGTCGCGGGCGTACCGGTCAAACACGTTGCGGCCAAAGCGGGCGCCCAGCTGCAGGCTGGGTTGGTAGAGCAACGGCCGCGAGGCAGTGCCCAGAGCGCCTAAATCCTGCTGAAAAGTGGTGTCGTACAGCCAGTACCGGGCCTGGGGGCGGCTCGTGAGCGTGGTATCGAGCGGGGTACCCGAAGTGGAATCCCGCAGGATGTCCGCCTCGTAGATAATCCGCGTGGTTTTGGGGCCGTAAAGTACTTTGGTCGAATCATCGAGCACCTGGGCCCGGGCATCGGGGGCCCAGCCGGCCAACAGCAGCAGCAGTCCCACCACGCACCACCGCAGCGGCCACGCCTTCAAAAATCCTCGTTGCTTAGCCTTCAAACAGGTAACGAATACGCTGGAATTCACAGGGGAATTCCAACTAAGTCAAAAGTTAAAATCAGTTCTTTCAGCGGCAGGCGCCGTGGGCAGCAGCTGGCGCAACACGGCGCCATCGTCTTCCCCAAACGCCACCCGCACCGGAATGGTATAGAAGGGCAACCCGGCCAGCGCCGCCGTGAGGGCCGGCGCGAGCAGGCGGGTCGCGTCCTTTTCGGTGGTAAAAATAGGCCAGCCCGGCTGCCAATGCGCACGCAAGGCCACTAAGTCGGCGGGCTGGAAGGCATGATGGTCAGGAAAAACAGCGTGCTGCTGAATCAAATACCCTTGGCTTTCGAGATAGTGACGCAGCGGGCCCGGCTGCGCGATTCCCGTGAGCAGTAGGGCCGGTCCGGCCGGGTTAGGAACTGGCGGAAACGATGGCAGTCCTGCAGAAACCCGATGCAAGGGCTCGGCAGCACCGTATTCGTAAGCCGAAAAAAGCACGGGCACGGCCGGCCGGCCGTAGACCCGCACACGCAACTCAACCGCCGCTTTGGTTTCCGCCGCCAGGTCGGGCGGGCACTTGGTCACGATAATGACATCGGCACGGCGGGCTCCGCTTGGGCGCTCGCGCAGGCGCCCGGCAGGCAGTACCTGGTCCTGGTAAAAAGGGCGGGCCAGCTCCGTGAGCAGCACGTTGAGCGCGGGCCGGACGGCGCGGTGCTGGTAGGCGTCATCAAGCACGATGACGGAGACTTCCGGATGGTTTTGCAGCAGCAGCCGCACGCCGAGGCGCCGCTTTTCAGCCACGGCCACGGGCACGCCACGGGCCGAAAAGTGCTGGTAGTACTGCCAGGGCTCGTCGCCCACCGTGGCGGCCGAATCGGGGGCGGCAGCCAGGCGCGGGCCGGTGGTGCGGCGGCCGTAGCCCCGGCTCAATATGGCCGGACGGTGCCCCTGACGCAGTAATTCTTCGATGAGCCAGATGACGTGGGGCGTTTTGCCGGTGCCGCCTACGCGCAGATTGCCTACGCCAATTAGCGGCACGGCGTAGCTTTCCGACTGCTTCCAGCCCGCATCGTACAACCAGTTGCGAACGGCCATGATGGCCGCATAGAGCCAGGAAAAAGGCAGCAATAAAAAACCCAATACAGACTGCATACGCGAGCTGGGCACCAAGCCCGAGCCGTAAAAGTACGGCCCGCTTCGGGCCAGCTACACAAAGCCGGCCCGAAGCGGTTGCTTGCCATCCGCTTCACCGCTTCCCTACTGCCCCATGCGCTCCCGGCTGTTCCTTATTTGCCTGCTCGGCCTTATCATTCATCCGCCCGTGCTGGCCCAAACGGCGGCTGATTCGCTGACCCCGGCGGTTCTGCAGATAGCCATTCCGCTGAGAAATTTTGATGCGGAGCGCACGCGCCTCGACCAACGCGGCCTGACCATTTTGGGTGGTTGGGCGGCCACCAATCTGCTGGTCAGCGGCATCGCCACGGGGCAAACGCAAGGTGCAGCGCACTATTTCCATCAAATGAACATTGGCTGGGGAGCCGTCAACCTCGCGCTGGCGGGGGCGGGCTACCTCGCGGCCCGGCGCGCCACCCGCTCGCCCACCACCGACCGGGCCGGCAACGTGCGCACCCAGCTGCGCACCGAGAATTTGTACCTGCTGAACGCGGGCTTGGATGTAGCCTACCTCCCCACTGGAGTTTATCTACTGGAGAAAAGCCGCAACCCCACCGCTTCCGGCTCGTCGGAGCGCTGGCGGGGTTACGGGCAGTCGCTGCTGCTGCGAGGTGGGGCACTGCTGCTTTTCGATGGCTTCCAGTATGCCACGCACCACCGCCACGGCCGCAAGCTATACCCTTTGCTGAGCCGGATAAGTCTGGCGCCGGGGGCTTTTGCCGTCACAATTCCATTGAGTGGCCGGACAGACATTCAGTAGCCGTGTCCCGTTCTCATTTAAAAGAACCAAGCATTTTAGCTGAGAGCTTGGGCCAGATGCCTGTTCTTTGTTGTTCTTAATTTATTGACTGCTGTTACGCAGCCTGCACGCAAACCTCACCCCCTAGCCCCCTCTCCCGTGGAGAGGGGGAAAGTAGTACTAGCTCTAAAAACATAATAATTAGAGACTAATACTAAAAACCAGTTCCCCCTCTACCCAAGGAGAGAGAGCTAGGGGTGAGGTCCACGTCTGGGCTGCATAAGAGCAGCTATTCACTCGCCTCTATGCCCACCGTTCAAGACCTGGCCCACCTGCTGGAGGCCGCCGCGCCCCTCGCCTACCAGGAAAGCTACGACAACGCGGGCCTGCAATGCGGCGACCCCACGGCCGAAATTACCGGCGTCCTCATTGCCCTCGATTGCACCCCGGCCGTGGTGGCCGAGGCCCTGCAGCGCGGCTGCAACGTGGTCGTATGCCACCATCCCGTCATTTTCCGGCCCCTCAAACGGCTCACCGGGGCCAACGAAGTGGAGCAAACCCTCATTGCCGCCCTCAAGAATGACGTGGCCATCTACGCCGCCCACACCAACCTCGACAACGTGCGCGGCGGCGTAAACGACAAGCTCGCCCAGAAACTTGGCCTCACCAAAACCCGGGTTCTAGCGCCCCAAAGCGGCACCCTGGCCCGCCTCATCACCTACGTGCCGCACCGGCCCGAAGACCAGCAAACCGACCTGGCGGGCCGCGTGCTGCGCGCTTTGTATGCCGCCGGGGCCGGCCAGGTTGGTCAGTACGCGGCGTGCAGCTTTCAGGTGGCGGGTACTGGTACGTTCACGCCCGGCCCGAATTCCGCCCCTCACATTGGCGCTCCGCAGCAGGCCACGGCCCTGCCCGAATTGCGGCTCGAAGTACTGCTGCCGCTGCACCGGCAGGCGGCCGTGCTGCGGGCGCTGCGGGAGGCGCATCCCTACGAAGAAGTAGCCTACGAGCTGATTAAGCTAGAAAACACGCACCAGGAAGTGGGCGCTGGCCTGGTGGGCGAATTACCCGCGGCAATGGCGCCGGCTGACTTCCGCGCCCTGCTCAAAGCGCGACTGCTGGTGCCGGTGGTGCGCCACACAGCGTTTGAGAGGCCCATCTGCACGGTGGCCATTTGCGGCGGGGCGGGCGCCTTTCTTATTGGTGCGGCGCGGGCGGCCGGGGCCGATGCCTATGTAACGGGCGACGTGAAATACCACGAGTTTTTTGGGGCCGAAGGCCGGCTGATGCTCTGCGACGTCGGTCATTTTGAGAGCGAACAGTTCACCAGCGAGGTATTCAGCGATTTGCTAACGGCCGGATTTGGACGTACTTTTGCGGTCTTAATCGCTGAAACCCCTACGAACCCCGTTCATTATGACTGCTAAAAGTGCCGCTGTCGCTCCTGCCGACGTTCCCGTAGCCGCCAAGCTCGAAGCCCTGCTCACCCTGCAGCAGCTCGACTCGCAGCTCGATGAAATCCGGCGCGTGCGCGGCGATTTGCCCGAAGAAGTTCAGGATTTAGAAGACGAGATTGCTGGTTACGAAGTGCGGGTAAAGAAATTTGACGAAGACATTCAGGGCCTGAACGACTTCATCAAGAGCCGCAAGCAGGCCAGCAAAGACGCCGAGTCGCTCATCAAGAAGTACGACGAGCAGCAGCAGAACGTCCGCAACAACCGCGAGTTCGAAGCCATTGCCAAGGAAATTGAGCTGCAACGGCTGGAAATCCAGATTGCTGACAAGAAAATCAAAGAATCGCAGTATCAGATTGACGTGAAAAACGCTGAAATCAGCGGCACGAAATCGAAGCTGGAAGAGCGTCGCAAAGACCTCGACAATAAAAAAGGCGAGTTGGAAACCATCGTTGCCGAAAACGAGGAAGAAGAGCGCGGCATTATGGCCCAGCGCGAGGCGGCTACCAAGCCGGTGGAAGACCGTTTGATGACGGCCTACACCCGCATTCGCGGCAACGTGCGCAACGGCCTGGCCGTGGTGCTGGTGCGGCGCGATGCCTGCGGCGGCTGTTTCAACACGGTGCCACCGCAGCGCCAGGCTGACATCATTTCGCACAAGAAAATCATCGTATGTGAGCACTGCGGTCGCGTTCTGGCCGACGTGGAAGCCCGCGCCGTTTAGGCAGCGCCTGGAGCCAATTTTAAAAACTGGCTTACTGACTGAAATCATAAAAAAGGAACGGCCGGGTGTCGTTCCTTTTTTTGTTACCTACCGCATGACCTGGCTGGCTTCTATTTTTCTCGGCTTTCGCCACAGTATTTTGCCGGCCTGGCGGGGGCGTTCAGAATTACTGTGGGTGCTTGGGGTTCTGTTTACCTCGGCGTTACCGGCGCTAGCAGCGCGGCCGGCCGCCGTGGGCGTGCAGCCGCAGCCAGCCGGTGCGGAAACGACGGCCGGGCAGCTGACGCCCAATAGCCGCCGCGCTTACGCCGAGGTGTTTAAGCTGCGGCTGGAGCCGGCGCGGGAGCTGCTGCGGCACGAGCTGCTGGCCACGCCTGCGGCGCCAGCGCCCCTGTTGGTGGCCAACTGCGCCGATTTCGTGGAGCTTCTCGTCACCCAGGATGCCGGCCGGTACGAGGCCCTCGCAGGTTCCCAGGAGGCCCGTCTGGAGGCCTTGGAGCGGGCTCCTGCGAGTGCGTTGCGCGACTACGCTCGCGCGGAAATCACCCTGCACCTGGGCCTGAGTCAGCTTTTATTCAAGCACCTCGTGACGGGCGGCTACCATTTGCGCAGCGGCTACCATCAGATGCAGGCGGTGGTGAAGCGCTACCCCGCGTTTGCGCCGGCCCGCAAAAGCCTGGGAATTTGCCAATTTGCCGTGGGCTCGTTGCCGGCGGGCTACCACTGGCTGTTGCGCCTGCTGGGCCTGACGGCCAACGTGGAAACCGGCCTGAGAAACCTGGCCGTAGCGGCAGCCCAACCGAGCGACTTTCAAACCGAAAGCCAGATTTACCTGACGCTGATTCGGGAAGGCTACTACAAAAAGCCCGAGGAAGGAATCCGCCTGATGGAGCGCCTCGTGGCCGGGCAGCCCACCAATCTGCTCTTCTCTTACTTGCTCGTGAGCGTGAACAAGCGCCAGCACCGGGGCGAAGAGGCCCTGACAGCCTACCGCGCCCGCCCCACTGGCGCGGGCTACCTGCCAATTCCTTATCTGCACCACATGGCGGCAGACCTGCTGCTGTACCGGGGCGACTATGCGGCATCGGAGCGCGAGAACCTGACTTTTCTGCGGGAATACAAGGGCCTGCACTACCGCAAGGACGCCGCCTTTAAGCTCTACCTGGCGGCGTGGCTGGGCGGACAGCCCGCCGCGACGGCCGCACGGTACCGGGAGCTCATCAATCGGCCGGGTCCGGCCGATGTGGAAGAAGACAACTACGCCCAACATTATTACCACGAGGCGCAGGCGCTGCATCCGGTGCTCACCAGGGCCCGGCTGCAAATAGACGGCGGCTACAACCGGCAAGCCCTGGCAACGCTGCGCCGCTTCCGCCCGACGCCCGGCACCTTGTGGCGCGACCGTATTGAGGAGCCCTACCGCCGGGCCCGCGCCTATCAGGGCCTGGGCCAGCTCGATTCGGCGTGGTTTTATTTTGAGCGGACGCTGACTGTGGCGGGTCCCAAAGCGCCATATTACTATGCGCCGCAGGCCGCGTTGCAGCAAGGCTACCTGGCCCAGCAAGCCGGCCACAAAGCGCAGGCGCGCGTCTATTTTCAGAAAGCGCTGAACTACCCGTGGCACGAGTACAAGAACAGCACCGATGCCAAAGCCGCACTGGCGCTACGGGAGCTGAAATAAGAACTTTGCGGCGCTGCTTTGTTAGCATCGCGGCTTTCACGCCGTCTTTTTATGGTACCTGCTTCGGCCCCGTCTGCTCCTTGCCTGTCCGTTTTGCTGGCGGACCTGCCCACCGATTTTCGGGCGCGGGCGCTGAGCTGGGCGGCGGAATTTCCGCACTGCGCCTACTTCGAGCCCAATGAGCTGGAATACCCCAACGGGCCTTTCGACCGCATTCTGGCGGTGGCAGCAGCCGGTGCGGCGGCCGTCAACTCATGGGCTGAGCTGCCCGAGCTGAACAACGCGGCGGCGGCTCCGCGCTGTGGATTCATCACCTACGACCTCAAGAACGAAATCGAAGCCCTTTCGAGCGGGAACTTTGATGGCTTTGGCTGGCCCCAGCTGCACTTTTTTACGCCCCAAACCTGGCTGTGCTGGCGGCCGGACGCGGTAGAAATCCACGGGCAAACTGACGAGGTGCTGGCCCGGATTCTGCGGCAGCCGCTCCCGAACCGGCCCGCGCCGCAGCTGCCGGCCTTGCGCCCCCGCCTGCCCAAGGCCGAGTATCTGGCGGCGGTGGCGGCCATCCGCGAGGACATTCTCAACGGGGAAGTGTACGAGCTGAACCTGTGCCAGGAATTCTACGCCGAACACGTGGCGCTGACGCCGACCGACGTGTTCTGGCGCCTGATGGATGCCTCGCCGGCCCCGTTCGCGGGCTTCATCCGCTGGCACGACCATTTCCTGCTGTGTGCTTCGCCGGAACGGTTTTTATCCCTCAAAAACAACGAGTTGCTCTCGCAGCCCATCAAAGGCACCATCCGCCGGGGCACGGGCCCGGCCGACGACGAGCGGCAGCGCCAAACCCTACGGCACGACGAAAAAGAGCGGGCCGAAAACCTGATGATTGTGGATTTGGTGCGCAACGACCTCGCCCGCGTCGCCCAAACGGGCACCGTTCGGGTGCCGGAGCTATTCGGCTTGTACCCGTTTCGCCACCTCTGGCAAATGATTTCGACCGTCGCCGCCGAGTTACGCCCCGGTGCGGATTTGCCGGATATGCTGCGCGCCACCTTCCCGATGGGCTCGATGACCGGGGCCCCAAAAATCCGGGCCATGCAGCTCATTGAGCACTACGAAACCACCCGGCGCGGGCTTTACAGCGGTAGCATCGGCTACCTCCGGCCCAACGGCGAGTTTGATTTCAACGTCGTCATTCGCTCCCTGCAATACCGACAGGATACCGGCTACCTCAGCTTTGAGGTAGGCTCGGCCATCACCTACGATTCGGACCCCGAACGTGAATACGAGGAATGCCTGCTCAAAGCCAAAGCCCTGCTGCAAGTGCTGGGCACCACCATCGGGCCCTGAATCAGTAGACTTGTTCCTAAACAAGAAAAATTGAATAACGGCTGTCATGCTGAGCTTGTCGAAGCATCTCTACCGCACCGTTGAAACC
>JAYSZD010000836.1:0-3037 GCA_043738185.1 Hymenobacter sp.
TCGACCCCAGCACCGGGGTGGCCGTCGTCAGCGACGGCCGGACGTTTTACGCCGGGAATGCCACCCTGCCGAGCATTGGGGCCGTGGCCCACACCAACAGCTTCCGCGGCGCGGCGGCGGGCACCACCCTCTACGCCTACGACGAAGCCCGCAACGTGCTCAATACCCAGGGCATCTCCTCGTTTTCACCCCTCGTCGACGGCCTGCAAACCACCGTCGGGGCTTCGGGCATCAGCGTGAACGCCACGGCGCCCACCGTCGACCTCGATATCTACAGCTCCGGGGCGGGCGTGAACCTGGCTTATCTGGTCGCCAACACCGGTACTTCGGCCGCTACGTCGCTCTACACCGTTAACCTGAGCACCGGCGCGGCCACGCTGGTGGGCCCCATCGGGTCCGGCCTGGCGGCCCGCGCCATCGCCGTGGCCGCGGCCACGGGCGTGGTCACCGGCACCCGCGACCAGCAGGCGCGGGCCGTGGGCCTCGGCCTGAGCCCCAACCCGTTCGCGGACGCGACGCAGGTGCACTTCGCGTTGAGCCGCGCCGCGGAAGTCGAGCTGCTCATCACCGATGCCCTGGGCCGCCACATCGCCACGGTTAAGCCCGGCAAGCTCGGTCCCGGTACCCACAGCCTGCCCTGGAACGGGGCCGGCCAGCGCCGCGGGCTGTATTTCTTCTGCCTGCGGGTTGATGGGCAGCCCGTCGGCACGCGCCGGGGCCTGCTGCAGTAACGCATCCGATAGAAACCAGCTGAAACGACCGTTGCTTAAAAACACGCTGCTGTTTTAAGCAACGGTCGTTTCGCAGTGGGGGCCCGCGCGTATACCCACGCGGGAACCGCTTATTACTCAGGCAGAGAGGGGAACAACGCAAACAAGCGCCATGAACAGCATGCGGCTGGCAAATCAGCTCTTTATTGCCAGGACTACCCTATGTGCAGTAGCCACGACTAAATTACTACCAAGTGGTCCCGTTTGTTGGGGTTTGGAAAAGGAAATCAGCTTGGGGCAAATAGGGGGGGAAATAAAATAATTCTTCCCCGCCATACTTGGAAAATGACTTTCGCGTTGTACCATTGTCCTACTTACAGTTACCAGACGGTACCCATCCCGTTTGGGTTGTTCTTCCTAGCTAACGACGGGCCCGTGGATGCCTGCCAACGATAAGAATGCCGGCTGCGGCACACGGGGGTTCCCCCGGTGACGCCAGCGGATTTGCCCGCCCGTGGCGCAGTTTCCACCTGCCCCACCACCGCGGTTTTTCGGGGTTATATTAGCATTCTACCCATGCCGGTTTCCGCGTATTACGCCGCTGCTGCTCAACATTTGGTTACGGCCCGGGCGGCGGTGGCGCGCCATACGGCCCTTTCGGGGAGTTGGCAGGTCAGCGACATCGTGGATGGGGAAGGCCACCAGTACGTGGATTTGGTAATGGAAGGCGGTGGGGTATTAGGCATCGCCCTGGTAGGGTACGTGTACGTGCTCGAACAGTTGGGCGTACGCTTTCTGCAGCTCGGCGGTACCTCGGCCGGCTCCATCAATGCCCTGCTCATGGCCGCGGCCGGCCCCGTGCAGGAAACCAAAACCGACTGGCTGCTGGAGCGGCTCAGCGCCCAGAACTTGCAGGACTTCGTGGACGGCGACGACGATGCGCGTGACTTCGTGCAGGTCCTTGTCGATAACGGGCGGCTGCTGCGCTACCTCTGGAAGGGGGCTCAGGTGCTCGACAATATCCAGCAGGATTTTGGCCTGAACCCGGGGGATGTGTTTCACGCGTGGCTGCGCCGGCTCCTAGACGAGCGAGGCATCCGTACGGTACGCGACCTGAACCGGCTCCGCACCCTGACCGCGGCCGATGGGCTGCGGCGCCGCGACGGGTCCGTCTACGCCCCGGTGCACCCCATCCGGGTGGCTCTGGTAGCCGCCGACGTGACGACCGAGTCCAAGGCGGTGTTTCCCGAAATGGCCGGCCTGTATTACCACGCCCCGGAGGAAGTGCACCCGGCCGACTTCGTGCGGGCGTCGATGGCCATTCCCGGCTTTTTCCACCCCCACCAGGTGCGGGACCTGCCGCGTGCAGGGGCCGCGGGCGGCGCGTTATGGGAAGCCAGCACGGGCTACTGCGGCCCGGTGCCGGAAGCCGTGTATTTCATCGACGGCGGCATCCTGTCCAACTTTCCCATCGACCTGTTTCACCAGCACTACAAAGTGCCCGCTTGTCCCACTTTCGGCGTCAAGCTGGGCCTGCCCCGCAACGCGCCCAACCGGGCGGAGAAGTTCACCCAGCTCCTCGGCCACATCTTCGCCACGGCCCGGCACGGGCACGACTACGACTTCATCGCCCGCAACCCGGATTTTCGGCACCTGGTCAGCTACGCCGACACGAGCCGGTTCAACTGGCTGGACTTTTCCCTGGACGACGCGGCCAAGCAGGCCCTGTTTGCCGAGGGCGCCCGGGCCGCGGCGGCCTTTGTCGACACGTTTGATTGGGCGGGCTACCAGGAAGTGCGCCGCCAGCTGATTAAAGCCTATCAGGTCACCGACGCCGTCCAGCCCAGCACGGCCATCACCTAGGCCGCGCCGGGGTTGCGAAGTTGGAAGTTTCCCGCATTCACATTGTTTTTTTCTCCCGGTCATGGCCACGCGCTATCAGATTATTCCCCTCGAAGCCAACCTGCGCGCCCAGCCGCTCTTGGTGCCCAAAACCATTCTGGCCCAGCTCAAGCAGGGGCAACGGGTAGAAGAGGTGCCCTTTACCCCGCCGCCGCCCGCCGGCTGGCGGCGGGTGCGGGCCGATTTTCAAGGCACACCGGTGGAGGGCTACGTGAAAGCGTTTTTGCTGAAAAAGGTCGCATCCCCTCCGGTGCCGCCCGCGCCGGTGCTGCCCAACATTCCCGAAGCCAGCCTGCGCAGCCCCAACCCGGTGCGTCGCAACCAAAAGGGTGACGGGTCGCGGGTGTACGACCTGACCGAACCCAACCAGCCCGGCCGCCCCGGCCCCACCCCCGCCGACCGGGCCCAGCAGCTCGGGGCAATCC
>JAYSZD010000837.1:0-1235 GCA_043738185.1 Hymenobacter sp.
ATGCCCACCGCCAGGCCGGCCCGCAGCAGCTGCAGGTTTTCCTGCACGTAGCGCGGAATGTCACGCAGCAGCAAAAGGTATTGCCGGGCGTCTTGTTGGGAAGTAATGGTTGTGTTGCCGCGCGAAGCCAGCCGGGCATGAAAACCCGCATCCGTAAGCAGCGGGTTCAGGTAGGATTTATATTCATAATTCGCCAGCTCGTCCTGCACTTCGTGGCTCAATAGCTCTAGGTTAATTTCGTCCTGAAACGAAAGCGAAGCCTTGCTGATAGCTTGCAGGCGGGCATCGGTTTTTTTGAAAAAAGCGTACCGCGCCGCGTAATCCTGCTCCTGGTGGGCGCCCAACGGATGGGCGCGGGTGCTGTCGCGCCGCCGCCCCTGCGCCTCAAACGTCCGAATGTCGGCCAGCGCCCCGGCTATATCACGCTGCACCACTGGCTGCTGCGCCCAAACGCCCGGTCCAACAAGCGTGATAACCAAGGCGGACAGGAGCAGAAATCTCATGTTTGTTTCTGTGAATTCAAGTGAAAAACCAAGCGCATTCGGGCCGCCCGCCACCACAAGCTAGCCCAGCAGCCAGCGCTGGTAAGTGGCGGCCGTGGGCGCCAGTCGCCAACCCAGCGCCACGAGCATGGCCCCGGCAATGGCCAGGTCGAAAGGCTGGTGGGTGAGCACATAAGAGCCCAGCAGGGGCAGGGGTACGAGCGCCAACAAGCTGTTGCGCAGGAATATCCGGGCCTGGTAAAACCGCATATTACCCTGGGGCGAGCGCCGCAGGTTGGGTTGCATGCGCCGGTAAAAAGCCGCGAGTACCAGCCCCGCCAGCAGCAGCAGCGCCACGAGCAGCAGCAGTACCGGCCAGGTGGCCAGGCGGGGCTCCAGGGTCGGGCCCACCGCGGTGCGCGGCCCGGCCAGCAGCACCACGCCGGCCATCACCAGTCCCTGCACCGGGTAGTGCAGCCAGTGCTGCCACCGGAGGCGGCGAATGGCCTGCTGAAACGCGGGATTATCCATTGGGCAAGCAGCAATGCCTGGAGCGGCGGGCGGGCGGTTAGGGTTGGGGCGGGGCGGCTGCTGCGGGCATCGGCACCAGTTGAAAATAGCTCGCGTTGAACGTGTTGCCCACCACCTTGCCCTGCACCCGGGCCTGTCGGATGGTGTTGCAAAAGCCGGTGCTGGCGTGGGCATCACCATGGGAGTCGATGCCCGTGCCTGCCACAAAATAAGCCCGGCCCG
>JAYSZD010000838.1:0-3030 GCA_043738185.1 Hymenobacter sp.
TAGCCCTTTCACTTTTGTGCGCCTGAAATACCAATCCGGCGACTGGGACGCGGTGGACGAGCGGATGCCCGCCAACCTGTTGCACTCGCTGGTGCAGTACACCACGGTGCCCGTCGACCCCAAGGAAAAAATAGTGGCCCTGGACAGCCCGGAAATATTCAACTACCCGTTCTGCTACTTGTCGGGGCACCGCCTGGTGCAATTCTCGGCAGCGGAAAAAAAGAACTTTATTCTTTACGTGCGCAACGGCGGCTTCGTGTTTGTGGACGACTGCAACCACGACATCGACGGCCTGTTTGCCCGCTCCTTCGAAGAGCAGATGCGCCAATGTTTCGGCGCGGGCGCACTCAAAAAAATCCCAAAAACGCACCCGATTTACTCGCAGTTTTTCAAGTTCCAGGACGGCCCGCCCAACACCGGCTTCGAGCTCAACGGCTGGGGCGACGACCTGGTGCACGACTACCTGAAAGCCGTGGAAATCAAGGGCCGCATCGGCGTGCTATACTCCAACAAAGACTACGGCTGCGAGTGGGACTATGACTTCCGCAACAAGCGCTTCCTGGCCGAAGACAACACCAAGTTTGGGGTTAATATTTTGCTGTATGCGCTAACCTAAGCTTTTAGCTGACGGCTTATAGCTGTTAGCTGTCACCTACATCTACCTGACCATCAGCTAACAGCTACAAGCTGACGGCTAACAGCTCAAAAAATGACCGAACAAGAAGTGAACACCTTGCTGGCCAAGCTGCCAGTCCTTAAAGCCGAGATTGCCAAGGTGATTGTGGGCCAGGAAACCGTGCTCGACGAAGTATTGGTGGCGCTGCTGGCCGGCGGGCACGCCCTGCTGGAAGGTGTACCTGGCCTGGCTAAAACCCTGCTGGTGCGCACGCTGGCCGCCGCTACGGATTTGCCCTTCCGCCGCATTCAGTTTACGCCCGATTTGATGCCGACCGATATTCTCGGCACCGAAGTGCTGGAGGAGGACCACGGCACCGGGCACCGCTCGTTCAAGTTCAACCCCGGGCCCATTTTCGCCAGCCTCGTGCTGGCCGATGAAATTAACCGGACGCCGCCCAAGACCCAGGCCGCCCTGCTCGAAGCCATGCAGGAGGGCCATGTGACCTACGCCGGCACCGAGCACGCGCTGCCCAAGCCGTTCTTCCTGCTGGCCACCCAAAACCCCATCGAGCAGAGCGGCACCTACCCTTTGCCGGAAGCCCAGCTCGACCGTTTTTTGCTGTACGTGCGCATTGGCTACCCCACGGCCGAAGAGGAGCTGGCCGTGCTGCGCGGCACCACCGGCGCGGCCGGACAGACGGTACGGCCCGTGCTGGGCGGGGCCGATATTCGGCAGCTGCAGCAGCTGGTGCGCCAGGTGAGCCTGAGCCCGGAACTGATGGATTTCGTGAACCGGCTGGTACGCGCCACGCGGCCGGCCACGTCAGAAGTACCCTTTATTAAGGAATACGGGCGTTGGGGTGCCGGGCCGCGGGCCGGGCAGGCACTCATTTTGTGTGCCAAAGCGCGGGCCTTGCTGCACGGCCGCTTCGCCGCCACGCTGGAAGATATTCAGACCCTGGCACCGCCGGTACTGCGGCATCGGGTGCTGCTGAATTTCAACGCCGAAGCCGAGAACCTGACGGCTGATGACGCCGTGGCGGCGCTGTTAAAAGCCGTCAAAGTATAAATTCTCGCTGAGGTACGCGGAGGTCGGCCCCTGCGTACCTCAGCGGAAACCTCCGCGAACCTCAGCGAGAAATGCCTTTACTCACTCCCGAACTCCTCCATGGCCTGCGCAACTTGTCGCTGGCGGCCCGGCAAGCAGCCCAGGGCTTCCTGAACGGCGCGCACGCCAGCCGGCGGCACGGTGCGGGGATGGAGTTCAGCCAGTACCGCCCCTACCAGCCCGGCGACGACCTGCGCCGCCTCGACTGGCGCCTGGCCGCGCGCTCGGACCGCTACTATTTGCGGGAGTCGGAAGTGGATACCAGTCTGACCGTGCATCTGCTACTCGACGCCAGCGCCAGCATGAACCACCGCGACGACAACGGCCTCACCAAGCTAGACTACGCCCGCCTGCTGCTGGCCTCTTTGGCCTACTTAGCTCAGCAGCAGGGCGATGCCGTGGGCCTGACCATTCTCAGCCCGGCTGGCCTGCGCCACCTGCCCGCCCGCGCCGATACACGCCAGCTGCCCCGCGTTTACCACGCGCTGGAAACCGTAGAGGCGGCCGGCACGTTTCCGGATGCGGCCACGCTCGCCCCGCTTACGGCCCGGCGGCAGCGCTCCCTAACGGTGTGCGTCAGTGACTTGTACGAGGAAGAAGCCGAGATAAACGCGCTGCTCACCCGGCTGCGCGCCGTGAGCGGCGACGTTTTACTCCTGCATCTACTTGCGGATAACGAGCTGAAATTCAATTATAAAGGCGCCGTCACCTTTAAAGACCTGGAAACCGGGCGCACCCTGCAGCTTGACGCCGACCAGCAGCGGCCGGCGTATCAGCAACAGCTGCAGGAGTGGTTGCAGGCGACGGCGCAGGCGGCGCGGCGGCACGGATTCGACTACCACCAGCTCAGCACCGCCGAGCCGCTGGACCGGGCCATGCGCGAGTTTTTGCGGCGGCGGAACACCTCCGGCTAAGGCATTGGCAGGGACCCGACAGCAACTGAACAAATCGGGCTTCGCAGGCGGCAGGAGCGGTTTGGGCCGGAAATTGCCCTGTGCAGTCAGCGGCCGGCACCCCAGCCTGCGTATAGCTCTTCTTTCCCAACATTATGAAACGTATTCCCCTTCCCATTTTCCTTTGTGCCGTGATGCTTGCGCTGACGGTAGGCCCGGCCGCCGCCCAACAGCCCACGCCCAAAAAGCCAGCTGCCACCAAAGCCACCACCAAGCCCGCCATGACCAGTCTCGACCAGGACCTCCGCGTTTTCAGTAATTGGGTCGACGCGAAACTAGAGCTGCCCATGGCCAACGTACGCCTCGATTGGGCCGGCATTGAAGCCGAGTACGCCCGCATGACCCGGCGCC
>JAYSZD010000839.1:0-3030 GCA_043738185.1 Hymenobacter sp.
GAGGTAGTGGTGCAGGGCGCCGTGACGCTGGAACAGAAGCTCAAAACCACGCAGATGGGCGTGGAAAGCCTCAACATCCGCGAGGCCAAGCTGCTGCCGGCACTCTTTGGCGAGGTCGACATTCTCAAAACGCTACAGTTGAAGCCCGGTGTGCAGAGCGGTGGCGAGGGCACGAGTGGCCTGTTCGTGCGCGGCGGCTCGGCCGACCAGAACCTGGTGCTGCTCGATAACGCGCTGGTATACAACCCCAATCATTTATTCGGGCTGTTCTCAGTGTTTAACTCTGATGCAGTGCAGAGCGTGGATTTATATAAATCCGGCTTTCCGGCGCAGTTTGGCGGGCGGCTTTCGTCGGTGGTGGATGTGAAGATGCGGGAGGGCGACCGGCAGGCGCACCACGTTACGGGCGGCATCGGCCTGATTTCGTCGCGCCTCACGGTGGAAGGCCCCATCGGGCGGCGCGACTCGGCCGGGGCGTCGGCTAAGGGCTCATTCATTTTGTCGGGGCGGCGCACGTATTTTGATATTTTCACCCGTGCCATCAACCGCGCCAACGCCGATAATCCCAGCGTCGACCCCATCCCGGACTATTATTTCTACGATTTCAACGCCAAGGCCAACTACTCGCTGGGCGCCAAGGACCAAATTTACTTTTCGGGCTACCTAGGGCGCGATATTTTCGGTTTTGGTAGCCCCAATGGCTTCGACTTCAAGTTTAGCTGGGGCAATACCGTGGGGGCACTGCGCTGGAGCCACACGTTCTCGCCCAAGCTGTTCGTGAATACGTCGGTGTCGGTGTCAGACTATAAATACGACCTCACCAATCAGTTCGGTGCCCTCAGCTTCGGGCTGGGCTCCACAATTACGGACGTGAGCGCGCGCACCGATTTTGAGTACGCGCCCAACGACCGCCACGCCCTTAAGATAGGCGCGCAGTTCACGCGCCACCGCTTTGGCGTGGGCAGGCTGCAACTAGCCACCGGCACGCCGGGCGGCACCAACGTCGATTCGGAGGTCAGCTATTTCGGGCTGGAAGGCGGAGCTTACATCAGCGACAATTTCCGGGCCACCGACAAGCTGCAGCTCGAAGGTGGCCTGCGCCTCTCGGGCTTCCAGAGCGGCTCCGACACTTACGCCGGCCTGGAGCCCCGCGCCGCGGCCCGCTACTCGCTCAGCGAGCGCACCTCACTGAAAGCCAGCTACGCGCTGATGTACCAGTACGTGCACTTGGTGACCAACTCCGGCGCCTCGCTGCCCACCGACATCTGGTACCCATCGCGCCTGAGCGTGAAACCGCAACGCTCGCAGCAGGCCAGCGCGGGCGTCAGCTTTTTACTAGGCGATGGCAAGTACCTGCTTACCAACGAGGTGTATTATAAATGGGGCCAGAACCAGGTAGACTTCCGCGACGGCGCCCAGCTGTTTGTGAACCCTGATTTGGATGCCGAGTTCATTTTCGGCAAAAGCTGGGCGTATGGCAACGAAATTTATTTGGAGAAGAAGACCGGCAAAACGACTGGTTGGGTGGGCTACACGCTGGCCTGGGCCTGGCGCAATTTCCAGCCCCAGAACGGCACCAACGGTGTGAACGGCGGCCGCGACTTCCACCCCAACTACGACCGCCGCCACAACCTGACCGTAGTGGCCCTGCACCAGCTCACAAAACGCATCAATCTCACGGCCAGCTTCGTGTTCACCAGCGGCAACCTCACCACGCTGCCGGCCGGCCGGTTCTCGTTCCAGGATTTGCCGGGTTCCAGCAACGGCCTCGACCCGCGCCCGGTGCCCGTGTACCCCGACCGCAACTCCTACCGCCTCATCAACTACCACCGCCTGGACTTAGGAATGGTGTACAAAATCGGCACCAAGGGCACCCAGGACCTGACCCTTAGCGTGTACAACGCCTACGACCGCCGCAATGCCTATTTCGTATTTTTCGAAGGCATTCAGGACCCTGAAACGGAGCGCATTACGAGCTTTCAGGCCCGGCAAGTGTCGCTGTTTCCGGTCATTCCGTCGGTCACTTACAACTTCAAATTTTAGCGCTCCCCGTGGAGCACCTGCTGCGTATGCGGATGAAAAACAATCTTAGAACGGCGTGGCTGCTGGGGCTGGCGGCCGTGGCCCTGCTGCCCGGCTGCGGCCTGGAAAAGAACATCGACGTGCCCCTGCCCAACTACACCAGCGAGCTGGTGGTGGAATGCTACCTCGAAAACGGCACCGTGCCGCGCCTGGCCGTTTCCGAGTCGGTGGCCTACCTGTCGTCCACGCTCCTGGCGGTGCCCTCCGACGTGACGGTGCTGCTGACCCTGCCCGGCGGCCGCTCCATTCCCCTGGATTTCCGGCCCCAGCTCGACACGGTGCAACAAAAGATATACACCCATGTGGCCCGAGAGGCCATCGAGGCCCGGCCCGGCGACACCTTCCGGCTGGAGGTTCAGGACGCCACCGGCCGCCGCGTCACGGGCACGACCACCATGACCACCGCCGTTCCCCTCGACTCGCTGCGCTACCGCTTCGACGACCCGAACGGCCCCGAGCCCGAGGCCTCAATAATGAGCTGGTTTAGGGACCCGCCCACGCCGGGCAACTACTACTACCTGACGCTACATGACGTGCCCGACCTCAACCGCGAAGCCGAACGGTCCTACAATATCGAAGACCGGCTGGTGAACGGCCAGAACATTCCCATTACCACCCTCTTCCGGTTCGACCCGGGCGACACCGTGACGGCCACGCTCTATCACACCGACGCAGCGTACTATCGCTTCCGGGAGTCGGTGCGCGACGCCCGGAACGCCAATGGCAACCCTTTTGGGCAGCCCTCTGCCGTATTCAGCACGGTGCAGGGCGGCATCGGCGTATTCACGGTGCTGAACTACACCCGGAAGCAGGTTATTTTGGAGTAAGCCATTACAAACATTAACCAAGCACTAAAGCAAAAAAACCGAAGTAGAAAAAGTGTCATGCTGAGCGCAGCCGAAGCATCTCTACCGCACCACTAATCAATTTTAGTATTGCGGTAGAGAT
>JAYSZD010000840.1:0-3024 GCA_043738185.1 Hymenobacter sp.
ACGAGGCGCTGCACAATGGGCTTGCCCGCAATGGGAATCAGGGGTTTGGGAACGGTGAGGGTGTGGGGGCGCATGCGCTTGCCCATGCCGGCCATTGGAACGATGATTTTCACAGTGGTTTGGTGTTAGTGGTTAACGATTAGTGGTTAATGGTTAACGGTGGATGATGGAAGCGGAATTAACCACTAACCACTTACCGTTAACCACTAACCGTTATTTTTTTCCTGTGCTTCCATACCCGCCCGCGCCGCGTTGGGTTGCGCTAAGGGCCTCGACGGGCTGCCAGAAAATGGTTTCGTGTCGGGCAACTATCAGTTGGGCAATGCGTTCGCCGTCGTTCACCACAAACGGCTCATTGGACAAATTCACCAGCAGCACCCGGATTTCGCCCCGATAATCGGCGTCAATCGTGCCGGGACTGTTCACAATGCCGATGCCGTGCTTCACCGCCAGGCCGCTACGGGGACGCACCTGGGCTTCGTAGCCCACCGGGATTTCCAGGCTCAGGCCCGTAGGAATCAGGCGCCGCTCCAGGGGGCCTAGGGTTACCGGGCCATCGGTCAGGTTGGCGCGCAGGTCGAGGCCGGCGGCGTGGGGCGTCTGGTATTCGGGCAGCGGGTGGCGCGAGTGGTTGATGACGGGGATTTGCATAGCAGAGCAAATATAGCGTTACGAATACCCCATCCCCTAGCCCTTCCCCGAACGATTCCGCGCAGCCGGCGGAGGGGAATCAGGTGATGGGGTTGCGGCGGGGCCGCTCTACCACGTACAGCGCCAGTAAAAAAGCCGCCGTGAGCCCGGCGTGCCACACATGGCGCGGCCACCAGCCGGCGGGCTGCACCCACCAGCCCAGGGCCACAAGCCCAGCTGCGCCCAGCAGCCACAGCCCCAGCCGCAGCGCCGGGTAGGGCACCGGAAAGTGCCGCTCGCCCAAGCGCCAGCACAGCACGGCCATCATGAAATAGACTACCAGCGTGGCAATGGCGCAGCCCAGGTAGCCCAGCACCGGAATCAGCAGAAAGTTGAGGGCAATGGTAAGCACCGCGCCGCTTGCCCCGATGTAGGTGCCGTAGTAGGTTTTATCGGTAAGCTTGAACCACACCGACAGGTTGTAGTAGACGCCCAGAAACAGGTTGGCCAACAGCAGAATGGGCACCACCACCAGCCCCTGCAAATATTCCGGCCGCCGCAGAAACAGCTGCCCAAAGTCTTCCACGTTCAGGCTGATGCCCACAAAAATCACGGCGCAACACAGCGTAAACCACTTCAGAATCAGGGCAAACGTGGCCGGCGAGTTTTTGTCCTCGCTTTGCGAAAAGAAGAACGGCTCGGCCGCGTACCGAAATGCCTGAATGACCAGCGACATGAAAATACTGAGCTTGTAGCACGCGCCATAAATGCCTACCGCCGTCAGGCTGCTCTGGCCGGGGTAAAAGTCCTTAGGCAGCCAGATGGGCAGCAGAATGCGGTCCAGCGTTTCGTTCACCATGCCCGCCAGGCCCATGAACATGAGCGGGTAGGCGTACTTCAGCAACGGCCGCAGCGGCTCCAGATTCAGGCGAAAGCGAAAGTCCAGCAACTCGCGCCACAGCAGCAGCAGCGTGAAGCCGCTCGCCACCAGCGTCGAGATGAACACATAGCCCACGCCCACGGTGGGGTCGTAGAGCCGCGTCACCAGTGGCTGCAAGCCGGACAGTAGCTTGCCACTGGCCACGGCGGGGCACAGCAGCAGGAAAAACACGTTCAGCGCTACCGTGGCCAGAATATTAGCCAGCTTGATGGCAGCAAACTTGCGGGCTTTGTTCTCCAGCCGCAACCGGGCGAAGGGAATGGCGGCCAGCGCGTCGAAGCCGAGAATCAGCGCCATCCACACGCCGTACTGCTGGTTGCCGGGCGGAATGCTCAGCAGCGCCAGCAGCGGTTTCGCCAGCAGCACGAGCAAGGCCGTGAGCCCGGCAGTACTCACCAGCAGCAGGCTCAGCACCCGGTCGTACAACTCGCGGCGGTCCATCCCCGGCCGGTTGGCAAAGCGGAAATACGTGGTTTCCATCCCGTAGGTGAATACCACGTTCAGGAATGACACGTAGGCAAATATCCCCGTCACGATGCCGAACTGCGCCGCCGCGAACACGCCCGTGTACAAGGGCGTGAGCAGGTACGAGAACACCCGCCCCACAATGCTGCTCACGCCATACGCAGCGGTTTGCGACGCCAGTTTTTTAACTACACTCATCTGAAAGAAATTAAAAATTCAGGATTAAAAATTAAAAATTAACCCGGTTGGCGCGTGCCCCCGCAGGTTTTTGCTCATTTTTAATTTTTAATTATTCATTTTTAATTCTCCTCATTTGCCCGTGAACACGGCCGGCCGCTTCTCCACAAACGCCGTGGTGCCTTCCTTGAAATCGTCGCTTTCAAACGCCCGCCCAAAGGCTTTCGCCTCGGCCGCGTAGCCGTTGGTATCCTTGGCGTAGTGCGCGTTCACGCATTCCAGCACCATGCCCACGGCCAGGGGCGCTTTGCCCAGTATTTTGCCCAGCAGCTGCCGGCAAAACGCGAGCAGCTCGGCCGGCGGCACCACGTGGTTCACCAGGCCCAGGCGCAGGGCCTCGTCGGCCTTCACCATATCAGCCGTGAGCAGCAGCTCGATGGCTTTGCCCTTGCCAATGAGCTGGGGCAGGCGCTGGGTGCCGCCGTAGCCCGGCAGCAGGCCCAGGTTCACTTCGGGCTGGCCAAAGCGGGCGTTGTCCGAGGCCACGCGCATGTGGCAGGCCATGGCCAGCTCGCAGCCGCCGCCCAGCGCAAAGCCGTTCACGGCCGCTACCACGGGCTTGGTGCTTTCCTCAATCCGACAGAAGGCTTCCTGCCCACGCTCGGCGGCGCGCTGGGCCTGCGCGGGCGTCAGGGCCGCCAGCTCGGCAATGTCGGCACCGGCCACGAAGGCCTTTTCGCCGCTGCCCGTCAGGATTACGCCGCGCACTGCGGGCTCGTCGAGGGCCTGCTGCATGGCCGCGCCAATCTCTT
>JAYSZD010000841.1:0-22041 GCA_043738185.1 Hymenobacter sp.
TTTCTCGACATCGTGCCCGGTTTCAACCTGCCCGTGGTGTACGGCAGCAGTCCCATCAACGACCGCGCCAACACCGTGGGCGCGCCGCACCTGCTCTACACCTACTACCTCCGCGGGCACGACGTGCACTTCAGCCGGCTCACCTTCCCGCAGTTCATCTACTCCGACATCGCGCCCCGGGGCGGCGACTTCTTCTATAACTACCGCCTCAAGCCCGCCGCGGCCACCATCGCGGGGCCAGCCACGGTGTGCAGCGGCGCCCTCACCAAAACCTACAGCGTGGGTTCTGCCTACGCCTACTGTGACTGGCAAGCTACCGGCGGCACCATCGTGGCCCGCAACGCGGCCACCAACAGCGTGACCGTGGCCTGGAGCAGCAGTACCACCACCCGCCGCCTCACGGCCACGCCCTACAGCCGCCAGTTGGCCCGGGGACTACCCGTGAGCCTGACCGTGAGCCTGGGCAGCTGCCCAACCCTGAGCCGACTGGCGGACAACTCGCTGGCCGATGCCACCAAGACCCCGGCAACCAGCGTCTTCGAAACCTACCCCAACCCCACCACCGGCCTGCTGCACGTGCAGCTGGACAGCGAGCTGCGCGGCGCCGTCTCCATTCGCCTGCTCGATAAATTTGGGGCCGTGCGCGCCCGCGCCGAGCTGACCGACGCGGCCGCCACGGCTGACCAGTCGCTCGACCTCACCGCGCTGCCCGCCGGCGTATACTACGTGCAGGTGAGCACCGCCCAGCAAGTGCTGACGCGGCGCGTAGTGAAAGAATAGCGCTGCTTCAGCCAGCAATAAATAACCTGTCAGTCAACTGCCTACTGCTGGCCGAGTGCTTAAAACAGGGCCGATGCGGTGTGCATCGGCCCTGTTTGTTTTTTCGGCGCCTTCATCATCACCCCGCCACCTATACCGTGCGCCGAATGCCCGGCTTTTTCATGCGGGCTTCCAAGGTTTTGGGGGTAATATCGAGCAGCAACGCCGCGCCCTGCTCACGCGCCCGCCCGTACGCTCCAACGCGGCCAGAATATGGTCGCGCTCCTGCTCCTTGATTGCTATGGCCCTGACCGCTGGCTGTTCGCGCCAGCGCCAGCAGCGTGATGGCGGCGCCCGCGAATTACAGAAACTGCCCCTGGCTCACGATAATTCACTGTTGCAGCACGTGCTTCAGCCCCCGGACGTTGCCGGGCCAGGAGTAATTCCGTAGCGCGGCCAAGTCGGCGGGGCACACCTGGCGGGCGGGCTTGCCCAGGTACTTGCTCAGGCGCTGCCCGAAGTGGCGCAGCAGCGGTTCTACGTCTTCGCGGCGCTCGCACAGGGCAGCACCTCGGCTTCGCCCGTGCGCGGCAGCTTTGGATAGAGCCGAATAACCCGCAGCGTCGCCACCTTCGTGCAGTTCCGAAAAGCTTTATTTAACGCTGCTTTCTCCGCAGCTTCCACAAAAAGCCTGCTCAGTCACTCCGTCACGCGCTACTGGTACTGGATGTATAGCGGCGATGGCGTGAGGGCAATGACCTCGCTGGGCGTCATGATGTGGTGGGGCTTGGGGCGGGCGTCGTACTCGTAGAACAGCTTGAAGCCGGTGTACTGCACGGGCTCGTTCACAATGTAGTGCTGGTAGGAGTCCTTCTTGAGCGTGGGGTCGCCGTGGCCGTCCATATGCATCACAATCTGCACGCGGGGGTCGAGCTTGATGTTTTTGTAGTTCGAAACCATCTTGCGCGTGAAGCGGTGCACGGTGAGCACCTTGGGCGGCAGCTTATTTTCGCTCACGATGCGGGCCAGGAAGCTCACCGTGAAGTTGATGTCCTTGGCGTCGAGGGTGCCGATTTTCTGATTGGGGCGCACGCCGGGCATGGTTGAGAGCGAGAACTCGGGGTCGATGCCCAGGTGCACGATAGGGTCTTTGAGGTAGGGCTCCAGCTTGGGTAGCTCGGCCGCCAGGGTGCTGTGGCCGGGCTGCACGTCCAGGAATATAATGCAGTTGTGCTCCTTGGCCCAGCTAATTACTTCCTCAATGGTGGCTTTGGAGTTCATCAGGCGCCACTTGCCGTCTTTGCCGGCCGTGCCCTGGGCCGTGATGGTCACGTTGTGCAGGGCGGCCTGCACGCCCCGGCTGGGGTCGGCGGCGCGCCACTCGGCCAGCACCTTCTCAAACTTGCGAAACATCTGCTCCTTGGGCTCGCGGCCCAGAATGCCCATGCCCTTCGAGCGGATGTTGCCATAGAAGGCCACAATGCGCTTGCCCGGCAGAATGGCGCCCGGCAGCTGCCCGCTTTTCTTCATGATGGAATCGGCCAGCAGCGAGTCGCGGCGCATCACCAGGGCCTTCATCTGGGCCGAGTCGGGAAGGGCGGGCTTGGCAGCCGCTTCGGCGGCGGCACCAGTGGGGGTTTCGCCCTCGGCGGGGCGGGTCTGGCAGGCGGGGAGGCCTGCGAAAGCCAGTAAACTCAGGGATGCCGCCACTACGGCGTGGCGCGGAAGGAAAGTAAATAACACGGAAGGAACTGCAATTAGAAGACCAATACTGTCCGCAAGTTAGCCCTTTCTGAACGGTTGCCACTGAGCCTAACGCAGAAAGGCTCCGGTCAAGACCGGAGCTTTTCGGGCGGTTTCTCTGGGCAGCGGGCCGCAGAGCACCGGAAGCCGTGGCTCCGGCCTCTGAGCAAGCCATCATTTATTTTTTTGCCGGGGACAGCTTATATCACAAACGTTATGGGCACGGTGAAAGTGACGGATACGGCTTTGCCGTCCTGGGTGCCGGGCGTGAAGCGGGGCAGCTTTTGTACGGCGACAATCACAGAAGCGTCAATCTCGGCGTCTAGCCCTTTCACGATTTTCGGTTCCCTCACTTGTCCTTGGCTGTCGACGTAGAAAGAGACGAATACTCGTCCTTCCTTATGATTGGCCAAAGCCGTTTTCGGATATATCACATTGCGCTGAATGGCAGCGACAATGGCCGCGTTGCCGCCGCCACCAAGCAGCTGGGGCATGTTCTCGACGTATGTGTAAAGCTTTTCGGGCGGGGGCGGGGGAGCGATACGCCCCACTGGCGGGGCCGGCGGAGGCGGAGGCGGGGTGCCGTACTGAACTAAAGTCGGCGGCGGGGGTGGCGGTATATCAGGCGTCAGCGAGTTGCGCTCGCAAGCAACGGTGAAGAAGGATAACGCCACCAGGGGCAGCGCGAGCCACTGTTTCCAGCGGCGAACGGGGGAGGTTTTCTGTATCATGGCAATGCGACGTAAGGTTTGGGAATGGGAAAAAGCATGCGCAAGCGGGACGGAGAAACCGAGGCGGGTGGCCACTTGCCGGGCCAATAGGTGAGCGTAGGAGTGCGTGGTGGAAAACGGAGCAGAGGCGGCGCCCCGCAGGGCCGCTTCGTCGGCCAGGTACTCGTGGGTGAGGGCCAGGGCCCGGCCGCTCAGGTGCACGAAGGGGTTGAACCAGAGCACCACGCGCAACAGCTCCAGCAGCAGGCGGTCGTAGGTGTGGCCCTGGCGCACATGGGCCAGCTCGTGGCGCAGCACCTGGTCGGCTTCGGCGGCGCTCAGCGGCAGGGTCTCGTCCCAGAACACGGTGCGGCCGAAGGAGCTGGTGGGCAGCGCGCCGTGGGTGCGGGCCAGGGTGTAGCCATCATACTGCTCGCGGGCAAAGCGGCGCGTGCGCTGCCACAGCTGCAGCAACTCCCAGGCCAGCCGCCCCAGCAGTAGCAGCACTCCGCTCAGGTACAGGCCCAAGGCCCAGAACGACCAATCCACGCCGGTAGTCTGGCTGGCGCCATTGGTCCCTACCACTACCGTAGGCAGCAGCACCGACGACACCCGACTCAGCGCGCCCGGCTCGGCGAACCAGCCCGTGGGCCAGGTCAGCGGCAGGAGCGGCAAACCAGCCGCCAGCAATGGCCCCAGCACCAGATAGGCGCGGTTGTAGGCAAAGCTGCGCTCGCCGCGCAGCAGCAACCGGTAGCAGAGCCACCACGCGCCCAGCAGCACCGTACTGAGCAGCATCCAATTAAGCAGGCTGATTGGGTTCATCGGAAGTAGGGTTTTGGGGGTCGGAGGCGTGACGGAGCAGTTCGTCGAGCTGGGCGGCGTCGAGATTTTCTTCTTTGGCGAAGAAGGAAACCAGGCGGCTGAAGGAGTTGCCGAAATGGCCGCCCAGCAGCTTGCGCAACGAGAAGCGGCGGTACTCATCCTGCTCCACCAGCACGAAGTAGCGGTGGGTGCGCCCAAAGGCTTCGTGGTCGACAAAGCCCTTGGTTTCGAGGATGCGGATGATGGTCGAAACCGTGTTGTAGGCCGGTGCGGGCGCGGGCAGCTCGGCCAGCACGTCCTTCACGAAGGAAGGGCCGAGGCGCCAGAGCACCTGCATCACCTGTTCTTCGGCGCGGGTGAGTTCGGGAAATGAGTTGGAATCCATTAGGCGAAAGCAGAATGATGACGAGGTAACGCAAACATACAACTAATATTTTAGTTTTAAAACTATTTTATTAGTTACTGTTTACTTAAGAAGGCTTATTTGCTCTATGCTTGCTTTGGCGCCGGCTTATCTCCTGCGTCCTGCGCCTTCAGCAGTGCTTGTCGCGACTTTTGACTCAACAGGACTTACGCAGTCGCATTTCTGACGAGCTTTCCCACAGAGTTTCGCAGCGGTAAAACGCGGAGGTCCGCCGAGGATAAGCCGTAAACGCTACGAGCCTCCGCGTTTTACCGCTGCGAAACTTTGCGGGAAACAACTGTGCGTAAGTCCTACTCAACTTAAATTTCACCTATCGTATCCATCAGGAAAGCCCGTTAAACAGCTTCGATAAAACACTGTAAATAAGGACACAATGTCTATATGCATGTTTTTTAAGCAAGGTTGAGTCCCTGCCGGGCAGGGTGGGCTACCGGTTTGGCACGGTTTTGAATTATACCCCTGCATCGGCCCAGTAGTCGGGCGTTTGGCCCGGCAGTAGCGGGCTGGTTTCTTTCACCTCTCCAATCTTTCTGGTTATGAAAATTTCACGCCTCTCGGGCGGCTTGGCCGCGGCTTGCCTTTTGATTTCTGCTGCTGCCGGCTCGGCTTCGGCGCAGGGTGCCCGCGATGCTTACGGCAACCCCAAGGCTGCCCCATCGCCCCGTGCCACGACGCCGGCCCGCCGTGCTCCGGCCCGCACCCAATCCGCATATTCCACTCCTGCCGGCAACACGTCCGGCGTTCGGTTCGGTTTCCGGGGCGGCCTGAACCTGGCCGACGTGCAGGGCGACGCCGTGAAGAGTTTCACCGAACTCACCGGCTACCTGCCCGACGGTGCCATCACCCAGGAAATGCGGCCGGGCTTCTACGCCGGCGTCTACGCTACGCTGCCCCTGGGCCCGCGCTTTGCCATTGAGCCCGGCGTTTCGTACTCCGAAAAGGGCACCGTGCTACAAGGAAAAGTGCCCGTGCCGGCTCTCGATTTTCTTAACACCAAACTTACCGGCACGGCCCGCCTGGCCTACGTCGATGTGCCGGTACTCGCCAAAGTATTCGTTACGCCTGGCTTCTACCTCTACGCCGGGCCGCAGGCCTCGTTCCTAGTCAGCGGAAAGGCCCGCGTCGAAGCCGGTGCGCTGGGCTTCAATGCCTTCCGGGAGGATTTCGACATCTCCAACCAAATTCGCAAGGTGGACTTTGCCGCCGTGGCGGGCCTGGGCTACCAGTTCGAAAACGGCTTGGGCCTGAGTGCGGGCTACGACTACGGGCTGTCGTCGCTGGACACCGGCAACCGCTTCGATGCCCAGAACCGGGTAATCAAAGCCGGCCTGAACTACTCTTTCTAAACTCCAACACTGCTACCTGCTGATTACCGGCCATTCTTGTGGCATATAATTCGTTCACCTATCGTTAGTTAGCAAATTATAAATTAGCGGTTTAGAAGGTCCCGTCGCTGCAACGGCGGGGCCTCTTTACCAAGTATCGTTTGGCGGGACGTCCTTTTTGTTAGATTATTGCGCTGCTTGCATACATTTGTTTTCAATCATTCCTCACTTTTAATTTGATTCCCACCATGACCAAGCGTATTCTAGGATTCGTACTACTCCTCAGCCTCGTAGTGGCTGCTTTCTCGGCCCAGGCCGCAGCCAAACCCGATGACGTGCTCGGCATCTGGAAAAACGGCGAGGGTACTGGCATGATTCAGATTTTTAAGAAAGGTGATAAATACTACGGCCGCCTGGTGTGGCTGAAAGTGGCCAACAACCCCGACGGCACGCCCCGCACCGACGTGAACAACCCCGAGGAAGCCAACCGCAAAGTGGCGCTCAAGGGATTGGTAAACATGCGCGACTTTACCTATGCCGGCGACAACAAGTGGGAAGATGGCAAAATTTACGACCCCAAAAACGGCAGCGACTACAGCTGCGAGATGACGCTGGTCGACCCCAATACCCTGGAAGTACGCGGCTTTATCGGTGTATCGCTCTTCGGACGGACCGACGTGTGGAAACGCCAGGTGAAAAAGTAGCCCTCGGTTACTGCCTTTAATTCCCGAGCTATTACCCCCTGGGTAGTGGCTCGGGAACATTTGTTTCCAATATTTGCTCCCTCCCGAACAATCCCACCCCCTGCATGAAACACCATTACTTTGCCCTTGCCGCCCTACTGCTGGCGATGACACCCGCAGCGGCCCAAGTCGCCGACACCACCCGTACCACCGCGCCGGCGGAGGACGAAAACTTCGACGCATTTGGCGATGCCGGAGCGGGCGTAGGCTCTTACAACACCCAGAAAGTCCTCTACCTCACGCCCACCAAGCTGATTTCGGTGGGCTACGAGGCACAGCTGCCCTTCGACCTGACCACCGCCGGCCCGCTGCCGGCCAGCACGGCCCCGGCCGTGGAAACCCGCATCAACTCGGCCCGCGGCCTGCGCCTGGGATTCAACGCGCCGGTAATCTCGCGCAATGATTTCATTTTCAACGTAGGCCTGACGTACTGGAATACGGGCCTGGACCTGGCCGAACGGTCGCCGTACTTCGACAAGCTCAAGGACGGTCTGCGCACCACGGGCATCAACACCACCATTTTTAACCCTATCGATAACAAGCACTTCGTCATCCTACAGCTCAACCTCGACGCTAGCGGCAACTACCGCGGCTTCAAGGACCTCAAGACCGAGGCCGTCACCTTCAGCGCTACGGGCATCTACGGCTGGAAGCCCAACGACAACCTGCAGTGGGGTCTGGGCCTGAGCCGCACCTACCGCGCCGGGCAGCTGCTCTACATCCCGGTGTTGCTCTACAACCGCACGTTCTCGCCAAAGTGGGGCTGCGAAGTCATCTTCCCGGCCAAAGCAGAGGTGCGCCGCAACTTCGGCACCAATGCCCTGCTGAAATTCGGCTACGAGTTGGAAGGCAACGTGTACTACCTGGGCAACATCGGTACCGACGAGGTGTACCTGCGCCGTGGCGAGCTCAAGCCCCGCTTCACCTACGAGCAGAAGCTTTCGGGCTTCGTGTGGGTATCGGCGCAGGCCGGCCTCCGCTACAACTACCGCAACGACGCCTTCCGCAACCAAGACCCCACCGGCGAGAAGGAAAGCACGCTGGGCTCGGAACCGTCGCTGTATAAGAACACGCTCACCAACCCGCTGTATTTCAATATCAGCCTGAACTTGGTTAGCCCGTAGCCTACGCCAAGGCGTGCGTTTGCTTTTGCCCAAAAAAAGGCTCCTTCACTACTGCGAAGGAGCCTTTTTTTGAACGTACCGGAAGGCTACCGCTGGCCCATGGCGCCGCTGCCGCTCAGGCCCTCGGCCAGGCGCACGAGGCGCACGAGCTCAGCACGGTAGCCGTCGGCATCGGCGCCGCGGGCACCGTCGGCCAGCTTTTCGGTGGCGGCCCAGGTGGCGGTGCCGCGCTGCTCGCTCTGGCGCAGCAGCATGCCGAACTGGGCCACGGCGGCGGCAAAGCGGAAGTCGGGCGTGGCGTTAGCGATGGCAACGGGCGCGCCGCCCAAAGGCTGACTCAGCAGCTTGCTGGTATTGCCCTGGGGCTCCTTGTAGCGCAGCTTCACGGTCAGCACGTCGTTGGTGAGGAACTGCTGCATACTGGCTGCCGTAGCTTTGGTGGGCTGGTACTTGAGGTCGTCAATAAGGGGTTGGGTGCTGCCTACGGGCACTATTTCATAGAGCGCCGTGACGGTGTGGCCCGCGCCGAGCTCACCGGCATCTTTGCGGTCGTTGTTGAAATCTTCGGCTTCGAGCAGGCGGTTTTCGTAGCCCACGAGGCGGTAGTTGGCCACGCGAGCGGGGTTGAATTCGATTTGCAGCTTCACGTCCTTGGCCACGGTGAAGAGCGTGCCGCCAAACTGCGCCACCAGCACCCGGCCGGCCTCGTCGAGGTTGTCGAGGTAGGCGTAGTTGCCGTTGCCTTTATCGGCCAGGGTTTCCATGCGCGAGTCGCGCAGGTTGCCGCGCCCGCAGCCCAGCACCGTCAGGAACACGCCGCTTTCGCGCTGCTCCACAATCAGTTTTTCCATCGCCGCATCGGAGCTTTCACCCACATTAAAATCCCCGTCCGAAGCCAGAATCACGCGGTTGTTGCCTTCTTTCTGAAAATGCTGCCGGGCGGTGGAATAGGCCAGGCGCAGGCCCGCGCCGCCAGCCGTGGAGCCGCCCGCCTGCAAGCGGTCGATGGCATCGAGGATGACCTGCGGCTGCGAGCCGGGCGTGGGCGGCAGTACCAGACCGGCCGCCCCGGCGTACACCACCAGCGCCACCCGGTCCTGGGGCCGCAGCTGCTTCACCAGCAATTTCAGGCCGGCCTGCACCAGCGGCAGGCGGTCGGGACCGGACATCGAGCCGGATACATCGACCAGGAACACCAGGTTGGCGGGCGGCAGCTGGGCGGTTTTAATCTTTTTGGCCTGAATGCCGATGCGGGCCAGCTGGTGGGCGGGGTTCCAGGGACAGACGGCCAATTCGGTGCTGATGCGAACGGGGTCGGGCGAGGTAGCAGCCGGCGCGGGGTACTCGTAGCGGAAATAGTTCAGCATTTCTTCCACGCGCACGGCGTCGCGCGGGGGCAGCTGGCCTTCGTTGAGGAAGCGGCGCACGTTGGTGTAGCTGGCGGCGTCCACATCGAGGGCAAAGGTGCTGAGCGGGGCATTTTTGACCGTGAAAAAGGTGTTTTCCTTCACCTTGGCGTAGGTGTCGCCCGCGCCGGCTTCGGGCCGGGCCGGGTAGGGCGCCCCAGCCGACTGGTCGCTGTCGTGCATCTCAGGACTACGCTGCTTGCTTTTTCTATCGAGACGAACACCGGCGGCCCGGCCGCTGAGCACCTGGCTGACGCTACCCGTTATACTGCGCGTGGCGCGCTGCACGCCGGACCCCGTCACCACCACTTCGTTGAGCTGCCGGGAATCGGCGGCCAACGTCACGTCGAGTACGCGGGCCTGGCGCACGGCGCGCTCCACGGTCACGAAGCCCACGCTGGAAAACACCAGCGTAGCCCGCTCGGCATTGGTCACCAACAAGCTGTAGCGGCCTTGGGAATCGGTAGACGTGCCGTTGGTGGTGCCTTTCACCAGCACCGTGGCGCCGGGCACGGGGAGGCCGGTGCCCTGCTCGCGCACGGTGCCGTGCACCTGATGGTTGCGCACGGTATCCTGCACGGCGGCGGCCGGCTGGGGGAGTTGGGCCGCGGCGGTTTGGGCCGAAGCCAGCAGTGCGAGCAGCGCCGGAAGCATGAGGTTTTTCATGGCAGCAGTGTTGAGGTGAGGTATGGCTAGCTGATGCGGGCCGGCGGGGAATTGCACATCGGGACCGAAAAAAATAGTGGCGTCGCCTATCTTACCAGCCAGATGTTCTTCCGCCGCTCCCCGCCCGCTGCCGCTGCGCCACTCTCCGACCAGGAGCTGCTGGCCCGCTACCGCCTGCACGGCGAGGTGGCCGACCTCGGGCTGCTCTACGACCGGTACCTGCCTGAAGCCTTTGCCGTGTGCCGGCGCTACCTCGCCCCACCCGATGAGGACGCCCAGGATGCCGTGATGCAGCTTTTCGAGCACCTGGTGAAGGCCCTGCGTACCCACGTGCCCGACAATTTCCCGGCCTGGCTGCACACCACCGCCCGCAACCACTGCCTGATGCAGCTGCGCGCCCGCAAGCGCGCCGGCCCCAGCGCCGGGCCGCTCGTGCTCAGCTTTCCGGACGCCGCCGATGTGGAATTGGCCGCCGCCCGGCATCTGCCAGATGAGACCTCGGCGGCGGCGGAGGCCGAAGAAACCGAAAACCGCCTGCAAAGCATTGAATCGGCGCTGGCCCAGCTTCCCCTGGCCCAACGCCGCTGCCTCGAATTGTTCTACCTCGGGAAAAAAAGCTACCGCGAAATTACCGCCGTATGGGGGGTAGAATGAAACCTACATAAGAGAAGGGGCGCGCGAAGCGCAACAATATAACCCTACTCGCTGGATTCGCATATTTTCGGCGCGACCTGGGTTCGGCGGTGCCAAAATCAAACCTGCATTTATGACCATCAAAGGTTAATTTCTGGCGCACAAGAGCTGGCAAATGTTCACCAAACCGGAATAATGGCCCATTAAGTACCGCTTAAACGGTGTTTAATGGGCCTTTTGCCTATCGTTTTTGAGCAACTGGACCTCATTTCGTAGGTCTAAGAAGTCGGCTTCAAGTTCACGGATTTTTCGGGTAGACTCGAAGCGAGTGTTGGGGAACTTGAAGCTCATGCGGGCTTTAACGTACCACAACTCCAAGACATCACCCGCGTGGATTTCTTCGGTTTCGTACTCTTCGTTATCGGACTGGATGACGATGGTGCGGCGCTCCAGAATGCGGTTGGTGACGCGCTTAATTAGTACCTCGGTGGCGGTAACAACCACGTACACGTAGCCATTACGAATGTTTTGGGGCCAATTATCGACAAAGCGGGCTATTACCCAATCGCCTTGGGAGAACGTAGTGGCCATACTGTTGCCTCGCACCTGGAAGCAACGGAAGGTGCCTTCTTGAAATTCGCGGGAAGGCAAATTGAAGGTAGGAAGGTCGCGGATATATTCGGTTTCAAGGTATTGCTGGGGGTAACCAGCGGCGGCGCGGGTGTCAACCATACTGATGCGCTCCTCATTCTTGGCATCAACTACAATTACTAGGGGCGGCTTGTCTGATAGGAGTATCATATCAGGCTTATAAGCAGAGCGGCGGTACGGTATTGCTTCCTCTTCGTCTGTAGTTGATTGTACAGGTAAAATTGTAGGATTGATTTTGTCTTTTGTGCTTACCTGTACATTATCCTGTACATCATCCTGTACATTTTGGGGGCTGAAGTGCTGCTTGGTCAACAAATAATCAGTCGTAACACCAAGTTTCTGGACTATTTTTAATAGCACATCGAACTTCGGTTCGCTCACCCCTTGCAGATAATTATTCAACGTATTGGGTTTTAAACCCACTTTTCGAGCGAATTCAGCAGGTTTTAATCCTGCTAGCTCTATAGCTACACGTAGGCGCACTCCAAAATCTTGGGTTCTCTTATTTGATTCCATTCCATTTTCTTGATTAACCCAAGAATCTTGACTTACTTTGTCCTACTTACACGGGACAAATATGGAACAGGAAATCACAATCAGAACGCGAATCAAGGCTGAGGCCCGCCGTGGTGACTGGGTTGATGTGGCCGGACGGGTAGGTAAGAGTGCGGATTTAGTGCGGCGGGTGGTGCGTGGAACACGGCGTAATGCCAAGGTTCTGGAAGCATTTATTGAGCTACTGGATGCCCGTGTGGCTGCTGCTGCCAAGTTCCAATCCTCAGTATCGGAGCAGTAGTATGCGGCCTGTCAAAGCAAAGCTTTATTTGGAGAGCGCCGATTTTGATGGCTGGAATGTACCCGATAATACGGTGTGGACTTCTACCAAGCGCTTCCGTGATGGCAAGTCACAAGCATGGGCAAACGTGCCGGACCCATTGCATGGGCATCATGTGCTGGTGGATTATGATACCATTCCGGTGTCCACCTTGCGCAAGTATGGAATTCCAAATAAAGCGGAGCTACTGGCCAAGCTGAAGGAAGAGAAAACCCAGCTAATAGCCTTAGAGCTGTCGATGGCCGGCGCGGGCCTGCTGGCGCTGCATGAGAAGTCGGTGAACTCGCTCGACTACAACTTCTATTTCACGAAGGCCGGGCTGACGAACACGCCGGCAGCCACCGTGGAAGCAAAGGCTATGGAGCTGACCCAGGCGGCCGGCTGGCTGCGGCTGCTGGCACGCATGGATTCGAAGCAGCAACTGAAGACGCTGGGCTTTACCAAGAAGGATGAGCTGCGCGAAGCGGTGCTGAACACGGTGATGCCGCTGAAGCTGTACGGGCTGCGGGTAAGCAACGGGCGGGTGCTCCAGCAGAAGGAGCTGGCCTTTGCGAAGGCGCTGGAGGTGATGGCGAATGAAGTGGAGGGCGCGACCAAACACCAATTGCAGGTGCTGGCGAACCAGCGGGCGCTGCTGACGCTGGTGCCGAAGCGCACGGGCCTGGACAACGCCCGGAAAATTGGTAAGAAACAGGGTGAAAACGGGGCTTTGGTGGCCATCGGGGAGCGCATTGACGGGGCTGAATGGCACGCTAACACCATCATACACCTCTTTATGAACCCCGGAAGCGGCAATAAATTCGACCTTAAAGAGGTGCATCGGCGCTACGAACGGCGCTGTGAGGCGGAGGGAAAGACACCCGTGAGCCTTACGGGCATGAAAGGCTTCCTGGACGTGGACTCTGTGCGTTTGCACACGGCCTGGGAGCGGCACGGCCACGCAAACCTGGATAAGTACCTGCCCCAGGCGCGGCGGGAGCGGCCCACCTACTCGCTGAGCAAGGGCGGGTACGACGGTTTTTCGGTGGATTTCTACACACAAGTGGGCACGGGCAAGGATAAGGCCACGGTGATGCTCACGGTGGTGGCGGTGTTCGACTACCACTCGGAGGCCATCACGGGCTACGCGGTGGGGCTGGTGGAAAACGGCAGGCTGGTGCGCGATATGTACCGCAACCACCTGAAACAGGTAGGCGGGCGGAGCTTTATTGAGATTGAAAGTGACCGTTTTGCGGGCAACACCTCGGGCGATACCACCCAGCTCTTCAGCCGGGCCTGCCAGTATGTGACGCGGCCGGTGCCAAATGACACCCGTGGCAAGGCTCCGAACCCGAAGGCCCGCTTTGCGGAACGACTGCTGGAGGAAGTGAACCGGCTGGCGCAATCTATTCCGAACTGGAAGGGCACGAACATCACGGCCATCGACCCGAACCGCAAGCCGAACCCCGACTACGCCAGCGATGCTATTGCGGCTTCGACGCTGGAGCTGGGCATCAAGCAAATCAACGAGTTGATTTCGGTGTACAACCACCAGAAGCTGGAGAAGTGGAATGACAAAACCCGCTGGGACGTGCTGCAAGCGGATTTCAACCCCGAAGCGCCCGTGCTGGATGAGCTGGCCCAGGCCACGCTGCTTAGCCAGCACACGGTAACGACGGTGCGGCATGCGGCGGTAAGCATCACGGTGAACAAGAAGGTGTACGAGTACGAGTTTCCGGCCTTCGGGCGCTACACCCACCTCATGGGCAAGGGGATGAAGGTGCGGGTGTACTACGACGAAACCGACATGACCTCGGTGGACGTGTTCGGCTTCACCGATGCGAAGGATACGGGAACGGATATGTGGCTCACGACGCTGAAACGCGGCCAGCGCATGCAGATGGCCAAGGCTGAGCAGACGCACGACGACATGGTACTGCTGGGGCAGAAAGAAGCCCAGCGTGCCAACCTGCGCGATGACATCGACCGGAAGCAGCTGGAGCTGGAGGCGGTGCGCTACGAGCTGGACGTGCCGGCGGGCATCAATCTGAAGTCGCTGAAGGCGATGGTGTACGGGGCGCGGATGACTTCGGGCGCGGTGGAGGACTTCGGCACGCGCTACGCGGAGGTGCTGAACTCGCCGGCAGCGGTGGCCCAGATGGAATACTACCAGGATGCCACCCTGCGCGACCAAGGGATGCGGGTGCCAGTGCCAGTAGCTCCAGCCAGCGAAAAGAAGGGCCTGAGCCACAAGGACCGCCTGAATGCCTACAAGGACATCAGCTTCGACTAGCTCTCAACCTGGGGACAGCCGGGATTTTTCAACCAACCCAACACACAAACGAGATGATAAACAAGCAAGAAAAGGCATATCGCACTCAGCTTAAACGCTGCTACAAGCGGCGCAGAACTGAGAAAAAAGATTGGCCAGTACGCCAGCGTGTCGCCTGGATTTTCTGGGATATGTACCAGCGCCGCGACAAGACAGTGAACGGTGAATACCGCCCTGGAAATCGGTGGACTCGCAAGCAGCTAGGCATTGCAAGTGAATTGATGACTCACGCTTAAAACAAAGCCGCCCCGGTGACAGCCGGGGCGGATTGCAACACTCAACAAATTAAACAGCACACAAACCTAATGACTGAGCAACTAAAAACGCAGATTGCCCAGGGCCTACGGGAATACCTGGAAGCCCACAAAGCGGAGGGCATGAGTCAAGCCAAAGTGGCGAAGACTTGCGGGGTGAACCAGCCCTACATCGGCTACATTCTGGCGGACCAATGGAACAACGTGCCCGGTTCGGGCGGGGCCAAGGCCGGCAAGATTTCGGATGCCGTGTTCCTGAAAATTCAAATGGGCCTGGGGCTCACCTCGGATTGCTTCGAGACGGAAAACTACGCGGCCGTCTTCGGGGCCTGCATGGATGCCAAGGTGCGCAAGGAATGGCGCATTGTGGACGGACTGACGGGCGCGGGCAAGAGCTTCGCAGTAAGCCGTTTTGCGCGGTTGCACCCGAACGAAACCTTCCTCATTCGCTGCAAAAACACCATGAACGCCAAGGAGTTCATGCAGGCCATTGCCCGCGCTGTCGGTGCCTGCGAGGTGGGCACCCGCCACCGCATTTGCGTGGCCATTGCGGAGCGGCTGGTGAATATGAACCACCCGTTGCTCATTATCGATGAGAGCGAGGCGCTGTTTAAGCGCACTTCGGAGGGTGGTTTCGGGGCCATTAAGGACATCTGCGATGAGGTAACGGGCCGCGTGGGCATCGTGCTGGTGGGGGCCAATGGCTTCCTGGAGCAACTGCAACTGCGCGCCGCCAACCTGCGGAGCTGCTTCCCGCAAGTGCTGAGCCGCTTCGCCACGGAGCCCGTGAGCCTGGCGGTGGTGAGCCGCGAAGATGTGGCTCTGATTGCACCGGCCTACGGCGTGACAGCCAAAAAGGAGCTGGACCGGCTGTACGATGGTTCGGCCAACTTCCGCGAACTGTTCGACACGCTTCGCCGCCAGCAGGCCGATGCTTCACTGATGCAAGCGGCGTAGGTAATGGGAGCGCAACAACTACAACTCACGGCGGGCTGGATTCAGGACGGCACCACGCTGCTGTACCACTACTACCAGGAGGAACCGGGCATGGCGGCGCATCCGTCGCTGTGCGCCAAAGAGCTGCTGGTGACGGCAACAGTGCGCCGGCTCTCTGGTGAGCTGCCCCAGGGGCTCACAAAGCGCTATGCCAATTTCAATCGCATGGACAGGGCCAAGGTGCCTGGCATTTGCACTGCCTGCGCAAATCGGTGGAGCCGCATTTCGAAACGGGAGATAAATCGTCGGAAATAATGGGAAAGAGCATTAGCGTCCACGAGATACTGGGCAACAAGTACTCCACGCTGAACGACTTGCCCTCGGCTAAGAAGGCCGGGCGCACGTTGTCGGCGGAGATGGAAGCAGCCATTGGGCTGCCCGAAATCGGGTTTAAGATGATGGTATGGGGGCCTTCGGGCAACGGTAAAACCACGTTTGTAGTGAAGTTATGCAAGGCCCTGGCGGAGCTGGGGCGGGTGTACTACGACTCGGTGGAGCAAGGCGAAGGCCGCAGCATCCAGAAGGTGCTGCAACAGTGCCAGGTGGGTGAGTGCAAGCCGGGCTCCTTCGTGCTGGGCGACCGTGACACCTTCGATGAGCTGGTGGAAAAGATTGGCAAGCCCCGCCAAAAGACGCGCTTCGTGGTGATTGACAGCGCTCAATATATGAAGCTGCGCATGGAGCAGTACCAGTACCTGGTGGAGACGTTTCCGCACATCAGCTTCATCATCATCAGCTGGGAAGACGGCAGCAAACAGCCCCTGGGCGCCCACGCCAAGGCCATGCGCTACATGGTGGACATCAAAACCTACGTGCAAAAGGGCGTGGCCGTGAGCGATAGCCGCTTCGCGCAGACGCTGCCCTACCAGGTGATGCCCTGGCTGGATAAGTCGGCGGACTTGGTAGTGAAGAAGAAGGTGGAGACGGGGCAATTAGAGCTGCTGACCAATGAATAAGCGCGCTAAAGACATGGTGATGCCAGGACGTTGGGCAGGTCCACTCACGAAGGTGCAGCTGCTAGTGCCGCGGTACATGGTGGGCGATTTTAAAGCCGTGCTACAGGATGTAGTACGGCTGCCTATGGCCTGCATTGATACACCAGCGGGGGCCGCTCGGGCAGCGGCCAGGCATCTGGCGTTTGAAATACTGTGCCGCCCGTCGTGGATGCGCAGTGAGGAACGTGATGCCGACCTGCGCATGACGGTGCCAAAATCGGAGGCCATGACGCTCCTGGCTTGGCTGCTGAGCAGCTCCCGCACCGATGATGCTGCCAGCCCTTTGCGGCTGCTGATGGATGGATTGTATCGTCTCAAAAACTAAGGCCATGAACACGAAACAGCAAATCGAAACCCTGACGCAGGCCATTTGCGAACGGTTGGACCTGACGCTGATGCAGGTGATGGACGTGCAAACTGACCTGGCGCAAGAGCACCTGGTGGCGCTGGCCACTGCCGGCCACCTGGACGGGCTGGACGATGCACGACTGATGGCCACGTTGCCCGAATTCTGGGCGTGGTGGCGGCAGCGGTGGGCCAACCAGGACCGCACCATTCTGGAGCGGGTGAGCAAGCTGGACTTGCTGGAGTGGCACACGCGGGGCGTGGACACCCAGGACGTGTACCGCGACTACTGCCAGCACCTCACCGCCCTGGAACACTACCCCAACGATGTGCTGATGCAAGCCTTTACGGCAGCTAAACGGCAACAGGATGACGCTTTCAATGCCCTCAAAAACCTTTTTCAAACCACTTAAACCCCACAAAAACCACATGGCAACCCTACTCAAAACCCCCAAAGCGCCCGCTACGCGCACCACCACGGCTCCCGCCCCGCTGCCCCGCCAGACTGCCGAAGATATGTTGGCCAAATACGCCAACATCTACGCCTGCCGGGCGAAGATTATGGCCGATGCCAAGGCAGCTGCGGAGCCACTAACCGCTGAGTTGGACGCGCTGATGGTGTCGCTCCAGCACTGGAGCGACAACAACCCCGGCGAGTTCGACGGCAAGAAGATGCTGAAGCTGGAAGCCGGCGAGTTCGGCTACCGGGCGGGCGTGAAGAAGGTGACGCTGCCCCTGGAGCTGGACCTGAAGAAGTACCTCGAAACCGTGCGCAAGGTGATGCCCACGGCCATTGATGAGGAAGTAAACAGCCGCTCCATCATCGCGGGCTGGGAGCATGTAGCGGACCTGAGCAAGAAGCTCGGCAAGCTGGGCATCTCGATTGAGCAGCGCGACAACTTCATCGTGACACCCAAGAAATAACCGCAGCCTGGATGGTCGTAGGCGGGTGTTCGACTCCCCGCCCAGGCGCTACTGATTACCCATTTTTTCACTTTTTCCCAAACCCAAAACCATGAGTATTGATGATTTCAAAGAGGTCCAAAAAAAGGACGTAAAGAACAGCAAGGGGTTCTACCTCTTCTCCCTGGTGTGGGTTATCGTCGCCATTGTGTGGCTGTTCAACGGCGGTGCCGAAGATGGTGCCTGGTGGATGTTCGGCGTTGGTGCCGGGCTGCTGCTGGTGGTGAATCCTATTGCCAACTGGTTAACGCGAAACGAGTAGATGACGGGCCTTCTACAAGTGGTCATCTCTGCGGGGGTGGCCACGTTTCTCGCAGATGGATGGGCGCACCGCGATGAGGTAGCCGCCCGCCGGTTCCGGGAGCTGAGCCCCAAGACGGTGGCCAGTGAGCTGGACAAGAGCCGCAACAAGCGTTGGCACCGCCTCGGCTTCCGCCAGCGCATGGAAATGGTGGTGGTAGTGGCCGGCATTTTCCTGGTGGTGATGCAGAGCTGGGTGGCCTTTGCGCTTTCGGCTCTGCTACTGGGCTCGGTGGTGGCGCTGGTGTTCGACATCAGCTTCAACATCCGCTTCGGGCTGCCGTGGCACTACGCTGGCACCACGGCCTGGACCGATGAATGGATAACGAAGCTGGGCCTGCGCACCTCGGTGGACGGCGGCAAGCTGGCATCGGCGGTGGAACTGGCCTTGGTGGTGGGCAGCTCGGTGGCCTGGGTGCTTCTCTTCTAGGATATGCTGAAGGCCCTACTCATCGTGCTGGCCCTTGCTCACCACGGCCGGCACCACAAACAGAAGCAAGAGCGTGAAAAGCCCACGGTAATCGTGGCAAAGAACTGCAAATAATGCGCAGCCTGGATGGTCGTAGGTGGGGTCCGACTCCCCGCCCAGGCGCTAAAAAATTAACTTTTAAGGTAAGAAACGATGGAAAATGAAGGGCGCATTTGGGATAATGGACAGTCTGTTGCCATCATCCGCGGTGCCTACAAAGGCGGCACGGGTGCAATAGAAGGCCCCGATGAAGAATTTCCCGGCTTCTACTGGGTGTGGTTGGATGTGTGGAAACGGCACTGGCGTGGTGGTAAGCTGATTCAAACACCAGCGGAACCCAAGCGGATAATGCTGGGTGCTGGCCAACTGGAAAAGCGCTAAGCCAGTGGACCAACTCACCTTCGATTTCTGGGAAAACTTCACGCTGCCCATCGTGGTGCCAGTGCTTGCCGGCCCGACAGAGCCGGATGAGCTGCTGAGCTATGACACGTACATCGTGTTCTTCAGCGGTGGTAAAGACAGTGTGGCGTGTGTGCTAGAGCTGCTGGAACGCGGCGTCCCTGCCCACAAAATAGAGCTGTGGCACCACGTAGTAGATGGCCGCGAAGGTTCGGACCTGATGGACTGGGCTTGCACAGAAGATTATTGCCGGGCTTTTGGGCGGGCGCTGGGCATGGCTGTGTACTTCAGTTGGAAGAGCGGTGGGTTTGAGCGCGAGATGTTGCGCGAAAACCAACGCACGGCCCCGCTGCAATTTGAAATACCCCAGCCAGATGGCTCCATTATCATAGGTAGTGCGGGTGGCACTGGCGGAAAGGAGTCAACGCGTAGGATGTTCCCCCAAGTATCGGCTAATATGTCGGTGCGGTGGTGCAGCTCCTACACTAAGATTCATGTAGCTCAAGCGGCGCTTCGTAATCAAGCCCGCTTCGAACAAGCCCGGACGCTGCTGGTGAGCGGTGAACGGGCCGAAGAAAGTCCCAACCGCGCCAACTATGCCACCTTCGAGGTGGATGCCTGCGATGCCCGCAACAGCCCAAAGCTGGCGCGGCACATGGACCGCTGGCGTGCCGTGCATCGGAGGAGCGAGGCTGATGTGTGGGCCATTCTGGAACGCTGGAGCATCAACCCGCACCCAGCTTACCGGCTGGGGTGGTCGCGCTGCTCATGCGCGGCCTGCGTTTTCAACGGGGAAGATGAATTCGCCAGCCTCCGCCAGATTAAGCCCACGCAGTTTGCCCAGCTGGATACCCACGAAGTAGCCTTTGAGCGCACGATGAAGCGCGATATGTCGCTGGTGGAGCTGGCTGATAAGGGTACGCCCTTTCCCATGAAACCCGCCGATGTGCAGGCTGCTCTATCGGTCATCTGGTACGAACCCATCATCCTGCCACCCGGCACCTGGAGCCTTCCGGCCGGGGCCTTCGCTGGCGGCAACGGCCCCAGCTAATGAGCTTCGAATACTTCCCTGGCATCGGTGTCATCCACCTGCAAACGGTGAAGCCGCCGCGCATTGTGCCCGGCCCTGAGCGGCACCGCTGGAGCCGCAAGCCCGAACGTGGTCAGACCGCCAAATGCAAACGGTGCGGCTGCGTGAAGTGCTTCCGGCTGAACTACGAAACGGTGTACCGGCTGCCTGGCAGCACTGAAATATTGGCTGAACGCCCTCCCTGTTCCTCCCCACTTTAATCAACCCTGCTGATGAATACCAAAGAAAACCTCCGCTACCGTTGCCTGCTGAAGGAGCTGGGCATGAGCGACGATGAAAAGCAAACAATGGTGGCCAGCTTCTCTAATGGCCGCTCCACCAGCTCGAAGGACCTGACGGCGGTGGAGGTGGAAGCCATGCTGCGCTACCTGCAAGATTCGCATTCGGCGCGGTGCAAGCCGATGCGCGGCAAAATCATCCACTACCTGAGCCTGCTGGGCTACGTGGATGGCCAGAACCGGCCCGACTGGAACCGCATCAACGACTTCATCAAGGGCATCGGCAGCAACAACCCGCGCCAGGTGCAGCTCAACTTCCTGTACTACTCGGAGCTGCCCGCCGTGGTGAGCCAAGTGGAACAGATGTATCGGAAGGAACTAAAGAAGCTGGCGAAATGAATCACTCCTACACTGAGCTTTATAATGCACTACGGTTTTACTCGGCAATCATCAGTTTCCTGATGGTAGTTGGATGTGGTATAGTCATGCTGGTTGCCCATCTGATGGACAAAGCCGACGAACGGAAAAGGAAATGACCTACTCCCTCAACCAACAAGTCGAAGCCCTGAAGATGGTGATACTGGAAAAGCGGACTGCGGTGGGCACGGGCGAAGTGGCCCTGGCCGATGCGCTGCAAGCGGCGCTGAACACGCTGGTGGCGAAGGCAGCCACGGCCGGCGCGGTGACGCTGGCCAGTGAGCAGGTGCCCGCGCCGGCCGTGCCCCGCACCCTCTACAAGCAATTCGAGGCGGCGTACCACGAATTCTGCCAGTCCCACACGGGCATGAATGGCCGCATGGATGGCGGACAGGGCAAGGCCCTGAACGAAATTATTGCCTACCTGCTGGCCAACTGCCGCACCCGTAACGAGGCTGGTGCGCTGGCCAGTTGGCAATACCTGCTGAGCCACTGGGGCGACGTGACCCCGTTCCTGGCAAAGCAAAAAACGCTGGTGGCCATCAATAAGTACCTGGTGGAAATGCTGGAAGAAGTACGCAAAGCCAATAAGCAGGAGGCCGCGAAGCCAGTCGACCCACGAGTTGCCGCCCAGAAAAAGAAGCTGCTGAACGAAGTGGACGACATGAAGCGCAGCCTGAGCTACTGGCAAGCCAACCCGATGCTGCAGAATTCGGAGCGATGGCAGCAAGAGCTGAAGGCGAAACTTCAGGAACTCCAGCAGCAGTTGAACCGGCTGGGGTAAGCGGAAATTATTACTTTTAACACCCGGCTGCTGTCACTGGCCACTACCTTAACTGCCACCAACTGTCATTCTTTTGCCCATGAAAAAATACCTACTCCTACTGGCGGGCCTGCTCATTGGCAAAGCCCACGCCCAGGAAGTCCGCTTTTCGCGGTACAACCAACTGCCCCTGCAAGAGATGCCGGGCAACGGACAGCCGGCCATTGCCCGGCTCAGTGCCGGTGATTCGGTAGAGGTGCTGAGCCAGCCCGGCGCCGTGGCCCACGTTTCCCAATCGACGGTGCAGCAGTACGTGTTCGTGCGCCACGCCGCCACCCAGGGCTGGGTAGCCCGCCAGGCATTGGTGGGCAGCCGCGACAGTGTGGCCATGCCCACGGTGGTAGCGGTGCCCAGCCCGCCAGCCAGCGATGGCACTGCCCGCTATGTGCCCGTAACCGAAGCGGCCCGGCCGTATTCGGCCGCTGGCAAGAACGTGCGGGTGACCGGCACGGGCGCCAGCAAACCCAACTACGCCAAGCACCGCACCAGCAGCACCAGCCGGAGCTACTACACCGGCCCCCGTGGCGGCTGCTATTACATCAACTCCAGCGGCAGAAAGGAATACGTGGACCGCAGCAACTGCCGCTAAGCTGTTACCTAGATAACGAAAGAAGGCC
>JAYSZD010000842.1:0-1229 GCA_043738185.1 Hymenobacter sp.
CTCGTAGTTTTCGCCGGCCACGGCGCGGTGGTAAATGTCCACGGCGTAGTCGGTGGTACCGCCGCCGGGCAGGCTCTTGTAGCCGATGAGGCCGGGGTAACGCAGGCTGCGCACGTCGAGGCCGTGCTTGCGGTGGTACCACTCGCACCACTGCTCGCCGGCCAGCTTGCTGATGCCGTACACCGTGTTGGGATTCATGATGGTGACCTGCGGCGTATTGTCGCGCGGCGTGTCGGGGCCGAACACGGCAATCGAGCTGGGCCAATACACTTGGGCCACACCGTGGGCTACAGCGGCTTCGAGCACAATCAGCAGGCCGTCCATGTTCAGCTGCCAACCAAAGAGCGGGTTCTTCTCCGCCGTGGCCGAGAGCAGGGCGGCGAGGTGATAAATCTGCTTGGGGCGGTACTGGCGAATGAGCTTGTCGAGGCGCGAGCGGTCAAGCACGTCGAGCAGCTCGAAGGGACCGCCGGCCAGCAGCTCGGGATTTTTGGGTGGGCGCACGTCGGCGGCTACCACGCAGTTGGGGTCGTAGCGCTGGCGCAGGGCTGCCACCAGCTCGAGGCCCAGCTGGCCACAGGCGCCAATAACCAGCACGGAGCCGGGTAAAATAGTGGTTTCAGTGTCGCCGGGAGTGGTGGCCATGCGCGGAGTCGGGATTGGGTGGGAATGGAGATGCGGGCGCAAAGATACCGCTACAACCCCGGCCAAAATGCCAGCATGCTCGTATTGCCTTGTGATACCTTCGTGGGGATGGCCCCGCCAAATGCCAGTTGCCCATGCTCGCTCCCGTTTCCCTGTACCGCCTCGTCTACCGCAGTAAATCCCGCGTCGAAATGCATGAGCAGGCCTTGGCCGCCCTTCTGCGCCAGGCCCGCCTTCATAATCAGACGGCGAATCTTACCGGGCTGCTGCTCTACTCGCGGGGCCGGTTTCTACAGGTGCTGGAAGGTCCAGAACCGGCGCTGAGTGTTTTATACGCCCGCATTCAGACCGACCCACAGCACCAGGAGGTGGAGCTGCTAGCTTACGGCCCCGCCCCCGCCCGGGCCTTCCCCGACTGGCGCATGGGGTTTACGTCGAATGACGCTTCGTTTTTCAAGCAACTCACCGGTTTCCTGCCGCTCGCGGATGCGCCTGGCCTCACGGCACACCCCAGCGAAGAGCTGGCCCGGCTGCTTCGCGATTTTGCCCAGCGACGCCCCCAAAACCAATAACCGCGCACCCTG
>JAYSZD010000843.1:0-7698 GCA_043738185.1 Hymenobacter sp.
CAAGCAGCCAGCAGCAGCAGAAACATGGGCTCCGCCACCACTTCCTTCATCGTCGTCACCAGTCCGGTTTGGGCTTCGGCGGCAAGCGTGTTCCGCCCGTGCTTCTCCCGCGATTCGGCCACGGCCGCCGCCGTTAAGCCCGGGGCCGGCAGGGGCATGGGGTGCGCCGGATGCTGCAACAGGGTTTCCATTCGGTATGAGGCGTAGGTGGAAGGCAATGGCGCGGCTCGATTACCCGCGGTAATTAAGAACAGCTTGGCTTAGGCGGGCGAATACAAGTCGGCTACCTGCAAGCGCCGGAGCAGGGCGCTTTTCTTGTGCTGATGGCCCTGCATGCGCTGCAGGATGTCGCCCAGAATCTGCACCGCCTCGCCCACCCGCGGCCCCTTGTTGAGCATGACGCACTCGGCCCGGTCGCCCATGGCGGCGTCGGTGATTTCGGCGCGCGAGGGCCGGCCGCCGCGGGCCAGGCTTTCCAGCACCTGCGTGGCCCAAATCACGGGCACGTGGGCCGCTTCGCAGAGCCACAGGATTTCCTCCTGCTCCTCGGCCATGCGCTCGAAGCCGCACTCCACGGCCAGGTCGCCGCGCGCAATCATCACCCCACAGCTCGGGGCTTGCATGGCGCTGAGCAGCAGGGCGGGCAGGTTCTCAAACCCCAGGCGGGTTTCAATTTTGAGGATGATGGGCAGCGGCCGGTCCGTGAGGCGGGCCAGGTGCTGAAGTAGTAGGTCGACGTCGGCGGGACGGTTGACAAAGGACAGGGCCACCATGTCGGCGTGCTGGGCCACAACGGCAAGGTCCTCTATGTCCTTTACCGTCAGGGCCGCCAGAGTCAGCTGGCTGTCGGGCAGGTTGATGCCTTTGTCGTTGCGCAGCTTGTCGCCCTTGGCGCGGGCCTGGGTGATGCGCACGTGCACGGTGCCGGGCTCGACGCGCTCCACCACGCCCCCGATTTTGCCGTCGTCAAACCAGATTTGCTCGCCCGGTTTCACGCTGGCCAGCGCCTCGGGCAACGTGCAGCCGATGGTAGCGGGCACCGAGCCATCCGTTGCTGCCGGGTCGGCCGGTGGTTGCGACGTAGCCCGCAGCGCATCGCCGGGGCGCAGCAGCAGAAACGACGGTTTTGCGGGGATTTGCTGGACGGTGGCGGCCGAGGCCGGCCCCAGAAAGCGCGTCAGCGGGGTGAGGTAAGCCGTTTGGCGCAGCTCGGCCCAGCAGCCTGCCGGGCCCACGCTCCGCACCCACAGTTGCCGCCGCGCGCCGCGTGCATCCACGAAGGGAACTGCTCCATCCGCCTGCAATTGCCGAAGCCAGTCGGCCGGAAAAGCTAAGCTGGCGTCGGCCGCTACCGGGGCGGGATGCGGCTGCTCCTGCGCGGTCAGCCACAGGCGGGCCGGGGCCAGCACCTGGCCGCTGGCGTCTCGCGTCGGCTTCACCCGGAGCACCGCCGGACCGGGCGGCAAGCCCTGGGTGCGCAGCTTGGGGCCGGCCAGGTCCATGCTCACGCGGCAGGATTTGCCCACCTCCTGCTCGGCCTGGCGCAGGTGGGCAATCATCCGGGTCCAGGCCGCCTCGTCGTCGTGGGCGCAGTTGATGCGCATACAGTCCATGCCCTGCCGCAGCAGGTCGCGCACCAGTTCGTAGCTGGTGGCGGCCTCGCTGGGCATGGTCACCATGATGCGTACGTCGCGGGTGGCCGGGGCAGCGCCCAGGCAGGCGTCGCTGTGTTCCGCCAACAGGCGCGGCCCGTTTTTAAAGTCGGGGGCATCCGCCACCGATGGGGCCGGCGCGGCTTCGTCGGGGGCTGCCAACGCCTGCACCGCCGCCAGCACGGCGTCGACGGTGGCCAAGGCGTGGGCCTCGGCCCGGCCCAGGGAGGACAGGCCCAACGCAGCCAGCCGGGTTTGGAGGGCGCGCCGGTCGTGCTGGCGCAGGGCCAGGTAGTGCAGCAGGTTGCGGGCACTTACCTCAAAGTTGGGGTGCACGGCTTGCAGCTGGTCGGCCGACTGGTCGGCCAGGGCCACCATGCTGGCGCGTAGGGCGGTAAGCTCAGTAGAAAGCTCCGCGAGTTCCGGGGCGTGCTGGTGAGCGTACGAGGGGGCAAGAACGAGTTCGGACATGACGGGCAAGGGTTGCGGACACCACAGTGGTTGGCCATTAGAAATAGCAGGGCCAGGGCCAAGGCACGCGGTTAATGAATGGTCGTTTGCTATTGGAATCAGCTAATCAGGGGGCCGGCTTTCGTGCGGCCCTGTTGCTGCCAGCGGCTTGCAGCGCCTCGGTCAGGTGCTGGGTGGCCAGGGCCTGCTGCTGGGTCAGGTGGTCGAGCTTTTCGTGCATAACCCGCAGCTCCAGTTCGGCTTTCAGGTTAATCATATAGTCTTTCTTCGCCCGCTCACGGTCCTTTTCCTCCTGGCGGTTCTGGCTCATCATAATCACCGGGGCCTGCAGAGCCGCCAGGCAGGAGAGCAGCAAATTGAGCAGGATGAACGGATAGGGGTCGAAGCTGGCGCGCCGCAACAGGGCCACGTTCAGCAGTATCCAGCCGGTGATGATGCCGAAGAAGAGCAGGATGAACGTCCAGCTGCCGCCAAAGCTGGCAATGTGGTCGGCCCAGCGCTGGCCCAGCGTCAGGGGCGGCTCCAGCTCTTCCACCTTATTGGTGAGCGTCCGGTGCTCGTGCACGTTGCTGAGCACGGTTCGCTCCAACTCCGACAGCTCCCCAACCTCGCGTACCAGAAAGTTTTCCAGGTAACGGCGGCGGTATTCGTTGAGCTCCGTGATGGCCAGAGAACTCGCCGGGCCGAATCGGGGAAAATCCTGCTGAATCAGCTCCAGAATCGGTTGGCGCACCTGCTCCCCACCAACTCGCTCGCTCGCAGGAAAGGACAGCCTGGAACAGTCGCTAATGAAATTGGGCATGGCAAGGGAAAAAACGGTGAGCAGAAGGCTGTTAGCAAGACGTTTCGAGGTGCCTTTCTAAGCTGATGAATGAGCGGGTTGCCTCGAAAAAGCTAAAAAGCGCTACTCGCCCAGCCACCACCAGCACCAGGGCCGCCGCCGGACTGCCAGTTGATACTTGACCACGGCGTGCTGCTGCACAAACCAGTGTTGCAGGCCCTAGCTGCTCCAAAACCTGAACAACGGTTAGTAAGCATGTACTCGTTTCGCGATATCCTCGCCCCACGCATAAGCCATCGACACGGCCACGGCGACGGTGGATTCTTTGCCGCGCAATTCGTCATTGGGTTTCAGCAGCCACAGTGGGCGCGAATCCAGCAGAGCGGCTTTTCGCTCCAGAAGTAGTTTTTTCAGTGCTTTTTGGGTACCTCTCGTATCGCCGCTCCCGACCGTAATTGCCACCACCGGCTTGCCTTCCAGCCGCCCTTCGTTCCTGATAAAATCACTCACCGACCAGTCGGGGGCCCAATTGTAGGTGTTGGCGCAGAACACGTACAAATCAATCGGCTGGTCAGGGGAGTCTCCAACGGCTTTAACCGTGGCCACGGTTGCCTACATCCCGCTGTCGGCGAGGGCCTGGCCAAACGAGCGGCAAACCTGTTCGTCCAGGTTGTAAAAAGGGTCGGGGTCATAAACGATGAGCGCCCGCTTTTTGGCGGCCTGATTGCCCAACTGCCAGCTTCGTTTGGGCCCGGCCCTTTCGGCCCATAGCGTCAGCGCGGTCCAGCCGGCTCCTATTGCCAGCACGGCAATACCCGTCACTTTGAGTAGCTTTTTCATGGGTGAGGCAATTAATAAGAGCCTGATTGATTATTGATTGGCTAACGCATGAAGTGCACTGGGAGGAAATCCGCACCTGCCTTAGCACCGCATTGAATGTCCGCAACCCCACCTGATAACGGGCTAGGCTGGTGGTCCAAGTCGCGTGGGCTGCTGGCTACCATCAGCGCCTCAAAGCTCGGGGTTAGAGACGGCCCCAGCCTTGACAAAAATTGTGGATGTAGATGATGCACATCATAGGTAGCCGCAGGCCCGACCCGGAAATTTGCAAAGGTTTCGGCCCCACAGCATTCGTTCCGGCGAGCTCATTCGGCGTCGGTGCGAATGGCGGCAAGTGTTGGCATGGTCGCGCGGGCAACCTGTCTTTTTCCTCTTCATCACTCCGATACATCGTGAAACAAAAAACCGCCTGGCTGCTGGCCACCACCGCTTTCGCCGTGCCCATTATCGGCCTTTTCGTGGCGCGGGCCGTGGCCGCGCGTCGCCTGCGCGAGGACGTGCAAGGGCTGTTTGCCGCCGCCCATGCCCTCGCCCAAACCTACCACGAAGCCCAGCTCGCCAGCCTGCCCGCGCCGGTGCAGCGCTACTTCCGCCACGTGCTGCCCGAGGGCCAGCCCTACCTGCGCGGCCTGCGCCTGCGCCACACCGGGCAGTTCAAAACCGACCTGAAGAAGGACTGGATAGCCATTACCGGCGAGCAGTACATCACGGCTGACCCGCCCGGCTTCATCTGGCAGGGCACTACCAGCCAGTTTGTGGCCCGCGACGAATTCGTGGCCGGCCACGGCCGCCTTGATGTGCGCCTGCTCGGGGCCGTGCCCATTGCCGGCGGCACCGGGCCCGCCTACGACCAGGGTGAGCTGCTGCGCTGGCTGGTGGAAAGCACCTGGCTGCCCACCGCCCTGCTGCCCAGCGAATCCATCACCTGGACGGCCATTGACGACCACTCGGCCCGGCTCACCCTCACGCACAGGGGCCACTCGGTTTCCTGCCTGGTACGCTTCAACGAACGAAATGAAATAGCCGAAGCTGAAGCCCCGCGCCAGATGAACGAGGCCACCGAGCGGCCTTGGCAATGCCGGTTTAAGCAGTACCGCCGCTGGCACGGCGTGCTCATCCCCACCGTGGGCGAGGCGAGTTGGATAATTGACGAACAACGGCAGCCCTACGCCCGGTTTACCGTGGTGGAGCTGGATTACGAACAGCTGCAGCCGTTTTAGGGGTAGCGCAAGAGTAAGAACAGAAATTCCCGTTAGGGCCGTGGCGGCGAATTCCGGCGCGGGTTGGGGTGTCTCAGGAAACGGGCGTGGCTGTTGCAGAACCCTTGGGCCGGCCCCGTTCGTCGGGTGGTTGAACGCGCAACCGCCCGAAAAGCGTGCTTGCCGGGCCTTCTTATCCGCTGGTCACCACCTCCAGCAGCTTTTCAGGTCGCTGAACCGAGTTCTGCAACAGCCACGTGCGTTAAAAGAGACGGGTCCCAGAGCTGTGCAAGGAATACGGTGTTTGCAGCCTGTCGCTAAAGGCTCATACACCCAATGCGAATACTATTGACAGCGTTCACTCAGCACACTCACCGAGGTCTAACTTCTGGAATGCGTTGATTTTATCAAAGCAATTTACTTCGGCTATTAAACATGGAGAAGCCCATCGCTCGTGTTTTCTTTGCTCGCAGTCGCTTAGCCAATTTTATTGAGTTTTTCAACGAATTCAGATTCCGCCAGTCATGATGGGAAACTAGGATAAACTTGGGATGGGGATACTTTTCGCTGACTAGCTTTAGCGTTGTCTCATATTCGGCTTCATTGCCGTCACCTAAGTATCCCAAATTCTCCGCATCGGCCCCTTTTATCAAACAACCACCGTAAAGAATTTTTTCCTGATTAAACCACACTACTATATTGTCAAGCGTATGGCCTTCGCCCGGGTAATAGGTTTCAAAGGAGTATTGCCCCAAAGTAAACGTGGTGTCTTTATCCAGTAAAAATTCAGCTCGCTTTTTGTTGTTCTTTTTACTTAACTCATCCGTTCGAGAAGTGGTATATGTCTTGATGCCTTGTTGCTTATAGTACTCAAGTCCTTCGGTTCGGTCGCCATGCCAATGGGTGGCCATGCACATAACCACGTTTTTATGGTGCCTGGTTTTGATACTGTCTAGTAAGGGCTGAAACTGCGTCGTATCCCAAGGGGTATCAAACAAAGCAACTCCGTCCTCAGAGACTAGGTACATACCATGCGCTGGTGTTTTGTCCCCCTCGTAGGTGTTATAGGTCGTATAGACATAAAAATCGCCAATCAAGTGTTCAATTTTAAGTCTGTCTGGGTTAGTCTGTCCATAAGCTGAAGTCAAAGAGAAAGCAAGTGTTATAGCTAATGAGAGGAATCGCATTGGGTTGTTTTGAAATTGGCCGTGCGCAGAACGGCTGTTATGAATTTTTGTTATTTTAAACGTCAGCGTGTTGTATGAGGGCGTATGGAACAATCAAACGATGAAACTCCAGACTAAATACGGCTTCAGACAATGCCAAAATTAAGGATATTAGGGGTTCTTGTAGCAAAAGGGTAGATTTACACGCTAAGCTCTCAACTCGCTGATTTCAAGTAGGTATACCAGTAATTTAAGTTACCCATCTCAAAAAGGAAATCCTTTTTGATAAAGCTGGCATACCCTCCGGATTGCTTGGAATCGCCCTTTTTAAGTCCGGATTTTGAGACAACCCACCCGCACCAAAATCCGACCCGGCGTCGCTAACGGGAATTTCTGTTCTTACTCTTGCGCTACCCCTTTTAGCGGTAAATACGCCCGCTCGCGCTTTCTGAGGCTCGCTACCGGACAATGCGCCCATCTTCCATCTCGATGATGCGGTGGGTTTTGGCAGCAAACTCGTTGTCGTGCGTTACGATGAGCAGGGCCTGGTGGTAGGTTTCGGCCAGCTCCTTGAACACGTCGAACACGACCTCGCCGTTTTTCTGGTCGAGGTTGCCCGTGGGCTCGTCGCCGAGGATGATGAGCGGGTCGTTAATCAGGGCCCGGGCAATGGCGACGCGCTGCTTCTGGCCGCCCGAAAGCTGGTTGGGCTTCTTGAGTGCCTCGCTTTCGATGCCCAGGATGCGTAGCTTTTCGTAGGCCCGGTGCTCGATTTCCTCACCCGATAATTTGCCCAGCTTTTCGGCGGGCAGCATCACGTTGCGCAGCACCGAAAACTCGTTCAGCAGGTAGTGAAACTGGAACACGAAGCCGATTTGCTCGTTGCGCACGCGGGCCAGCTCGGCCTCGTTTTTAGCCCGCATGGGCACGCCGTCAATCAGCAGCTCGCCGGCGTAGGCCGTGTCCATGGTGGAGAGGATGTAGAGCAGCGTGGACTTGCCGCAGCCCGACTTGCCCACCACGGCCGCAAACTCGCCGCGGGCCAGCGCAAACGACACGTCGTGCAGCACCTGCACCCGCACGGGGTCGTCGAAATACTTGATAATCTGGCGGGCTTCGAGCGCGGGCGTCTCCATCTTACTTGCCCCGGATGATGACGACCGGGTCGACCTGGCTGGCCTTGCGGGCCGGAAAATACCCCGCCAGATAGGTAGTAACCAGGGAGAACACCGCCCCGATGCCGTAGAAAACCGGGTTGAAACTAACCGGGTAGAAGTGCACCGAAGGCAGCGAGGCCGGGTTAAACGGCACGTGGGAAATCAGCACCGACAGCCCGAACCCGCACAGCAGCCCCGCCGCGCCGCCCGACAGCCCGATGGCCAGCGCCACCGCCACAAACAGCCGCCGCACGTCGGCCCCCGCAAACCTAACGGCCTTGAGGATGGCAATGGTGTCCATCTTCTCGTAAATCATCATGTTCAGGATGTTATAAATCCCGAAGCCTGCCACAATCAGCAGGGTGATGCCCACGGCGTACGAAATCAGGGTGCGGATGAAGGTGCCGGTTTCGAACTCCGAATTGGCGGTCT
>JAYSZD010000844.1:0-1226 GCA_043738185.1 Hymenobacter sp.
CTAGTGCTGCGTCAAGCGAATTAGGCAACAAAACGAGTGGGCTTAGAGTTGGGGTCGTATGTCCCGTCCCCTCACTCCCTTTGCCCTACCGGCGGCTGACCAGGCCGCCCTCGAACATTTCACGCGTACCGGTCGTCGACCCGTGCGGGCCGTGCGTCGCGCGCAGGCCCTGCTGGCCCTGGCCACCGGCATCGGTCAACAGGCGGCCGGTCAAGCCGCTGGGCTGAGTCGCCAGGCCGTGAGTAAGGTGCGCCGCCGCTACGAAGAAGCCGGCTGGCAGGCCGCCTTGGCCGAGGCCCCGCGTAGCGGCGGGCCGCGTCGCTTTGATGGCCCGCAACGCGCGGCGCTCACGGCGCTGGCTTGCACGCCGGCCCCGGTGGGCCACAGCCGCTGGACCCTGCGCCTGCTGGCCGATAAAGCCGTGGAATTGCGCCTGGTGGACACTATTTCGCACGAAACGGTGAGCCAGGTGCTTAAAAAAACGAACGGCAGCCCCACCGCCAGCAGCAGGGGTGCCTGGGGGCGATGAACGCGGCCTTCGTGGCGCGCATGGAGGACGTGCTGGCCGTCTACGAGCGGCCCTACGACCCGCGGTTTCCCGTTATCTGCTTCGATGAGCGGCCCTGCGTCCTCCACGGCCAGCCCGTGGAACCCCTGCCGCCGGTGCCTGCCCAGCCGGCCGTGGGTGAGCAGCCGGCCAAGGCCGGGCGGCCCCGGCGCGAGAGCAGCACCTACGTACGCCAGGGCACGGCCTGCCTGCTGGCCGCGTTTGAGCCGGGCACGGGCCAGCGTCTGGTCGAGGTCTCGGCCCGCCGCACCGGCGCCGACTACTGCCGCTTGCTGCAGGCCCTGGCCGCTGCCTACGCGCAGGCCGAGAAAATCGTGCTCGTGCAGGACAACCTCAACACCCACACCGACGCCGTGTTTTACCAGCACCTGCCCGCCGCCCAGGCCCGCGCCCTGGCCGCCCGCTTCGAGGTGCATTACACCCCTAAAAATGCGTCCTGGCTCAACATGGTCGAACTCGAACGCTCGGCCATCGCCCGCCAGTGCCTGCACCAGCGCATCCCCACGCTGGAGCAACTCACCGCCCATGTCGCCGCTTGCGTGGCCGAGCGGAATGCGGCCCGGGCCACGGTGAAATGGCAGTTTACGCTTGAAAAAGCCCGCGTCAAACTCGACCGCCACTATCAGAAAATTAGGGTGACTAACTCTCCTGACTAAGC
>JAYSZD010000845.1:0-7679 GCA_043738185.1 Hymenobacter sp.
GGCTACTCCAAGTACCAGGGTAACGAGTAAGAGCAGTGTTTTTTTCATTTCAGAAAGAAGTGGATGTGAGTTGAAAGGAAAAGATAGGATAAAATTTCCGGAGCGCCTGTTCAGCGCCTTTAGCGACGACAAGGCAAGTTTACGGCCAACTTTCAGCTTTCTGAGAAACCGCCGGACAAACGACGCTCACAGAAAAAAAATACGGCTGAAAATCAGCCTACAAACCATGTCAGGGCCCTATTTTCGCTAAAAATGATTCGCAAATTTTGAACCTTACGGTTCCGTATTAACTTTACCGCTCAGTAGTGAGTGCTACGGCCCTTCTCAAGCAGCCCTAAGGTGCTGGGCCGCGCGAGCGGGGTTATGTCGAACGTAAAGAAAGGAGGTACATAATGTCTAGTAGTCCCAAACAAATCCTGCCCAGCCTGTCGAATGTCGTACGCTTCACCGCAGTACGCGCCTAACAACAGCTTCGTGGGGTAGCTCCTAAGGCTTCCCATATTCGGCCAGGTCTTACTCTCAGTAGTGGACGCCGGAGCTGTACCCCAGTTTCGCCGCTCGGTAAGATTTGAAGGATTAGATGCCCGGTTTGCCCAGTCGCCCTTAAGTGGGACGGCAGAGGCAGGCCGGGCATCGCTGCGTTTTACGCCTCAAGTTGCAAGTTACAAGCTCGTTGCTCAAGGCTTGTAGCAGCTAATGCGGGCCAGTGGCGTCTGGCAGCAGTACCCGGCGCACCTGCATAAAGCGCCGCTCGTAGTCAGTGCCTTCCACTTGGCTCACCTTCACGCCGGACTCGCGGCGGGACGAAGAGGCATGTACGAACCGAATGGGCCCACCTGGTTTGGCCAGAATAATGATGCCCGCGTGGCCGGGCGTGGTGGCGGCCGGGGCCGTACCGGTGAACACCACCAGGTCGCCGGGCCGGGCGTCGGCACGGGGCACGGGTTGGCCTACGGTGATAAGTAGCGCCGTGGAATGTGGCGCCGGAATTCCAAAGCGTTGGTACACAAACTGCACGAAGCCTGAGCAGTCGAAACCAGTTGTGGGCGTGGTGCCGGCGTAGAGGTAGGGACTGCCCAACTGTTGCAGCGCGTAGCGTACGATGCTGTCGCGCCGGGCGGCCTCGCCTACCAGCAGCTCGGCGTGCGCCGGCGTGGTGAGCACGGCCAGATGCGGCGTGCCGCTGCTCAGGGCCGGCTGGGTGGCGGGCGCCGGTGCTGCCAGCGCTTGTGGCTGGGTCTTCGGCGCGTTCAGACGCGGTAGCAGCGCGAGCATGGCCACCGCCAGTCCTACAAAAATCAGCCAGAGGAAACGCATGGGTTACGGAATGGAAAAGGTAGCAGTGGTGTCCTACGCGTCACCACCGCTACTAACGGCGCGGCCTACTGCTAGGTTGGAGGCAGCCTACAGGACTTAATTTGCGCCCTTGACCCAACTCTTAACCTTGCCAATGCTCACAAATTCAAAATCCCTGGTTCGTCACCTGGCGCTGTCCGGGCTGCTGGCCAGCAGCTTCGCCGCTGCTGCCACCCCCGCAGCCGTGGTGCCCACGCTACGCTACACGCTGGCCATGCCCGCGCCCCAAACCCATTACTTCGAGGTGAAAATGGACTTCGGCGGCTTTCCGGCCGACTACACCGACGTTAAAATTCCGGTGTGGGCGCCGGGCTCGTACCTGGTGCGCGAATACGCCAAAAACGTGGAAGGCTTCCAGGCCCGCACCACTGGCGGACAGGCCCTGACGGTGGAGAAAATCAACAAAAACACCTGGCGGGTGCGCCACCCCAAACAGACCAACTTTCAGGTTAGCTACAAGGTGTATGCCTACGAGCTGTCGGTGCGCACGTCGTTCATCGACGCCGACCACGGCTACCTCAATGGCACCAGCGTGTTCATGTACCCCGCTGATAATAAATTACTGAACAGCAAGGTGATAGTGGAGCCCGCCGCCGGATGGAACCAGGTGAGCACCGCCCTGAAACCCGGCCCCGGCAAGTTTACCTACAAAGCCGCCAGCTACGACGAGCTGGCCGATTCACCCATCGAAATCGGCACCCACAAGGTGCTGGAATTTACGGCCAACGGCACGCCGCACCAAGTGGCCATGTACGGCACCTACACCGTGGACGAGGCCAAGCTGGTGGCCGACCTGAAGAACGTGTGCGAGGAAGCCCACCGCGTGGTCGGCCAAAACCCGCTCGACCGCTACCTCTTCATCGTGCACAACCTGGAACGCGGCGGCGGCGGCCTGGAGCACCTCAACTCCACCACCCTGGAAGTGGGCCGCACCACCTACGGCACCGAGGCCGGCTACAAGTCGTTTCTGGACTTGGTCGCGCACGAATACTTCCACTTGTGGAACGTGAAGCGCATTCGGCCGGTGGCCCTGGGGCCGTTCAACTACGACCAGGAAAACTACACCAACATGCTGTGGGTGAGCGAGGGCATGACGTCGTACTACGCCAAAATGATTAACAAGCGGGCCGGCATTATCTCGCAGGAGGAGTTCCTGGGCAAGCTGGGCAACACCATCACGCAGGTAGAAAACACGCCCGGCAACCGGGTGCAGTCTGCCGCCGCATCGAGCTTTGATGCCTGGATTCGGGCTTACCGCCCCAATGAAAACACCAGTAACAGCGAAATCAGCTACTACTCCAAGGGCGACCTGATTGGGACCGTCCTGGACCTGAACATTGCCGAAGCCACCAAAGGCGAGAAGCACCTCGACGACGTGTTCCGGCTGCTCTACGACACGTATTACAAGAAAGCCAACCGGGGCTTTACCGACAAGGAATTTCAGGATGCCGTGGCCACGGTGGCCGGCCGCCGCTACGACGACTTCTTCCAAAACAGCGTGTACGGCACCAAAACGTTGGATTATGCCACGGCGCTGGGCTACGCCGGCCTGGCGCTGAACGTAGCGCCGCTGAACCCCAACGGTACGCTGGGCGCCTCGTTCGCCAACCGCAACGGCCGCTTCTTCGTCACGAACGTGGAGCGCGACCTCGCCGCCTGGGCCGGCGGCCTGAACGTGAACGACGAGGTGCTGCTCATCAACGGCACCGCTCCCAGCGAGGAGTCGCCCAAGCAGCTGCTGGGCAGTTCCGTGGGCACCGAGCTGAAGCTCCAGGTGCGCCGCGACGGCCTCATCCGCGACCTCACCCTAAAAGCCACTGCCGACCCGGACCGCAAGTACACGGTGCAGGCCGTGGCCAGCCCCACCGCCGCCCAGCAAAAAGTGCTGGCCCGCTGGCTGGGCCAGCCTTAGGGCAGTCCCGGCACGGCAACCAACCCCAGGGCCCGCCCGCGCGGCCAAGGCAACGGCCCCAAACACGCCTCTGGTATTTCCAGGGGCGTTTTTTTGGTCCGGCCGGGGGGCTTGGCTGCTTACACGGTCAGCGCGTTGCGGCGGGTGGTCACGGCCAGAATCAGGGCATCGAGGATGGGCCAAGTCGCTGGTGGCCTCGTCGTGGGAAGACAGCGCCCGCTAAGCTTCAGAAAGCCGCCAGTAGGACGGTGATTTTACGGGTTGCTGGCGAGCGTTAGGAAAAGGAGACACGCAAGAAAAGGACGTTTCTTAGTGCCTCGGTTAAGATGGAATCCGGCGTTAAAGAAGGACCGATAGCGGGCCCTTACTGGAACCTATCTTAAGGATGGAAGAAGGCTTATTAGCACTTCGAAAAGCCGTTAACTTTGCCCCTGACTCAAAATATTTATGAAGCACACGCTTACCACCCGTCGCTTGTCTCATGCCCTAAAAGCAGGAGCTATCTTTTGCCTACTGCTGGGCCTCCAGTACTCAGCGCAGGCACAAACGGTGGAAAGCGACAAGCTCGCTAAGGCGAAGGTCTACACTGAGGTCGAGCAAATGCCGCAGTTACCGAAAGCGAACCGCAAATACACCGATAAAGAGGCAGTGGTGGCAGCAATTCAACGCGCATGCCAGTATCCCGCTGAAGCACTGCGCAACCGCGTGCAAGGCATGGTGTTGGTCGGTTTTACTGTGAATCAAGAGGGCGACATACGGGATGTACGGGTTGAGCAAGGCTTGAACACCGACCTGGACGAAGCCACCGTGGCGGCTGTTAAGACCCTGCCTAAGTTTCGCCCTGGCAAGCAGGGCGGGCGAAACGTCGATGTTCGCTACACTTTACCTATACGCTGGGCTATTCAGTAAAGCCGGCGCTAGTTGACCTGAACGGAAACGCGAGCCGGGCAACCAAATGTTATTCTTTTCTGCCCTTTATGAAGTGCTAGCATCTAGCTTGCCTACAACTGCTACTTGCTGGGCAAATTACTGGTTTTGACTACTATTGAATCAAAAAACCGCCGCTGTTGCTCGTTGCCGCTGCTACCGGTGGCATCTTGCTTATCCTTCGGCACGAAGTTGAAGGAATATTTTATTACCCACTAGCAAGGCACGGGTGTATTTCACAGCCATCCTATTAGTGCCTAATTGGAGCCCGTTATACTTGATTTCTATTCCGGGCCCTTCTGCAGTAGCAAAGTGAGAAGTGGCCACCAACGTGCCTTTTCGACTCCGTAGCAGTCCCATGATGATGCCATCGTATAGCTCCTCCTGGGCGGCTTTGCCTAGGCCCAGCTTTGCGTTTGACCGGTAATTTTCTCGAATCACTTGGTAGGTGCCGTACTCATCCTGTGCTAAAAAGCCCCTGGTATTTTGATAGCTACTGCCCGCCCATTGCTTCGACAAATCAACTTCCACGGCTTGCACAGGAAGTTGTCCTGCGATGTTATCTATGGTGAAAGGAACTCAATCGATTAAGGTGAGGGCTACAGTGGATGAACTGATTAGAAATAAATAGAGAGGTAGGCAAGTATTTTTCATAACGCAAATTAGACATAAACATATTTCCTTGCTTATGTCCGGGCCCCGTTGATTCGTGGATTTATCCCTTAATATAATCGGTGTTATAGCCGGTACCTCGGAATCGCACTGCTTTCGGGGCCGCCGCGCGGTCTTCTGTCGGCTTGGCACTTTCCTTATAAGCATCACTTAGCTACCTTTCACGCTACTTATAATTACCAGTGGCATAATTTCACGTTAACGCCCTGGTATCTTCTCTTGCTTCTCATGTGGACTTCTACCCGCACGCGCCTACGCCGCTTGGAGGCAGCCTGGCACCAGCCAGCTGCGCGCGCTCCCTACTTTTCCTTGGTGGCCCGCTACTACAACCACGTGCAGCACGAGCCCGCGTACCACCGCCTGCCGGACCAAACCTGGGAGGACTTGAACGGCGAATTGCTCTTTGGACTGCTTGATGCGACGGTGAGCCCGGTAGGCCAGCAATGCTTATACCACCGGTTACGCAGCCCGCTCGCCGACGAGGCCCCCTTGCAGGAGTTTGATGCCGCCGCGAACCTGCTGGCGCAGCAACCCGTGGCCCGCGGGCAGGCCTTGCTCGCCCTCGACCAGCTGACGGCCCACGAGGCGTACTACCTAGCCGATTTGCTTCAGGGACAGCCCTTGCCTACGCTGCCCGGTGCTCGCTTCGCGCCGCTGCTCGCGCTAGGGCTGTTGGCCACGTTGCTTGGGGGCTTTTGGCTGCCCGTGCTCTGGATAGGAACGGGGGCGTTTGCCTTAACCAATGCGGTGTTTCACTTCTGGCAGCTCAAGCGGATTCGGAACAGTATTCGCCCGCTGCTGCAATTGGGCCGCTTGCGGCGGGCCGGCCAGGCGCTGCAGCGGGCGGCCCTGCCCCTGCGGCCGCTGCAGGAGCTAGCCGCGCCCTTGGCCCGGCTCAGGGCCCTCATGTGGCAAGTCGCGTTCTTCCAGGTGGAAGACAGCTTGCTGGTGCTCAGTACACTAAAAATGTTTCTGCTGCTCGACGTGCTGCTGTACGCCCGGTGTCGGGTGGCCGTGCAGCAGCATGCCCCAGCGATTCGGGCGGTTTTTGAGGCCGTGGGCTACGTCGACTGCGCCCTGGCGGTGGCCGGCTTCCGCCAGCGCCACGCCACCTGTGTGCCGCGTTTTGGGCCGGCGGCCGAGGGCATCCAGCTGCAAGCCGGCTACCACCCGCTGGTGCCGGGGTGCGTGCCCAACGACCTGACCCTGAAAGGGCAGGGGGTACTGCTCACCGGCTCGAACATGGCGGGTAAAACCACCTTCATGCGCACGCTGGGCGTTAATGCCCTGCTGGCCCAGACGGTCGCGACGTGCCCGGCCACCGCTTACCACGCCCCGTTTTGCCGGGTGCTGACCAGCCTCACTTTAGCCGACAGTCTGCTCACGGGCAAGAGTTATTACCTGGTCGAAGCCGAAACCATGCGGCAACTGCTGCTGGCTTGCGACGCGGCCCCCGGCAGCTACCTGCTGCTGCTGGACGAGCTGTTCAAAGGCACGAATACGCAGGAGCGCATCGCCTCGAACAAGGCCGTGCTGGCTTACTTGCAGCCGCGCGGTTGGGTCGTGGCTGCCACCCACGACGGGGAATTGGGCGCGCTCTTACAATCGTACTTTGTCGAATACCACTTTTGCGAGACGGTCACGGCGGACGACTGGTACTTCGACTTCCGCCTCAAAGCTGGTCCGCTGACCACGCGCAACGCCATTCGGTTGTTGGCGCGCTTGCACTACCCGGCGCAAGTGGTCGCCGACGCGCAGGCGCTTAGTACCACGCTGGCTACCCAGGCGCACCCACCCAGGCCGGGAGAACTTAGTTCGTTAGCTGACTCGGCCAGGTGGGAGGAGAATTAGTAGGATAAATTACTCATTATAAAGATTCTATTCTACATCGAGCAAAGTTTTCACATGCTGTAAATGACCGTTCATAGCCCGTAAACTGGTCCGTAACGTCTTCTGAACGGTCGTTTATAACAGGTAAAACCACGGCTTCAAAGCGCTTTTCCTGGGCCTTAACGCGCGCTGCTTTCTGAGAGAACCCCTTGAGGTACCAACGATTTCGCCCTCGCGCCAGCCGGCTAAAAACGTGGGCAAGGACCAGTGCGAGTTGCACGGGGCTTTTTTGCGTGGTTGTGAAAGCACTTTCACAACCTGCCTTGCTGCCCTAAATAATTCGGGTAAGGGCTACTTCGCGCACGGGGGCAATTACCAGCGGCACTTTCTCTACCTTCACCGAAGAGGTATCGAGCCCAAAGTACTGGTCTTCGGAGGCGATAAACTGGCGGATGTAGAAGTAGGCCTGCATCACGAGTTTCTCCAGGGTGGGGAAATCATTTTCCACGCTGAGGAACTTCTCCAGCACCACAAAGCGGAAATCGCCGGTGACGTGCTGCTTGCTGAGCGACTCGTAGCGCGAGGTAATGTCCACTTCCTTGTTGCGCACCAGGTCCTCAATCACCTTGCGGAAGTACAGGTTGATGCGCTGCTGCACCCGGAAACCCAGCCGGAAATTGATGCGGAACACGTCGTCCTTGGCCACTTCGGTTACCTTGTACTCCATGGTGTAGGGCTCGTCGGTGGTTTCCACGTGGATAAACCAGTAGATGTCGGCCCGCTTGGGGCGCTTCTGAAAGATGGAGTAGATGATTTTCTGCTCAATCTCGGAGCTGCGCTCGGCCGAAGTCAGGAACACCAGGTGGGTGGCGTACTTGGGAATGGATTCGTCGTCGCTGAGCTGCTTGAGGGCCTCCACGTAGGGCTCCAGCCGCACAAATTCGGTGAGGCGGCGCTTGATGTAAAACGCCTTCAGCCACAC
>JAYSZD010000846.1:0-3008 GCA_043738185.1 Hymenobacter sp.
GGAATTGGCTGACATGTACTACTATGCTGGTCAGTATGACCTTGCGCTGAGCACATTCCAGAAGTACACGGAGCTGGCTGAAAAATCGTCGGCCAATTCCCGGTAAGCCGGCGCATAGCTAGGGTCAAGCTCAATGGCCTTGTTCAGGCTTTCGCGGGCTGCATTGAAGTTACGCGAGCGCACATTCAAAACCCCTTTTTTGTAGTAAGCCTGGGTATAGCTTGGGTTGGCCGTGATGGCCCGGTCAAAGCTGGTCATCGCCTCTCCACCACCTTTATCCGAGTGTAGGAAAATATCGCCGCGGGCCACCATCAAAGCAGGCTCATCCTTTTTGTTTGCTGCCTGCGCAGCCGTCAAATAAGTCTGAGATTTGCCCATGTCTTTCAGGTCGGCTTCGCCATAAGCCTGAGCAATCATGGTGAGCACGCTGGCATCCTTATTTTTGGTGGCCTTCGCTGCAGCATCGAACTGTACTTCAGCAGGAGCTAACTCACCCTTGGCCAACAGGGCACGCCCAGCAGCTATTTTGCCAAAAGGAGTAGTGCCGGAAGCCCGGTTAAAGTAAAAAGCAGCCGAGTCAGGCATGCTGCGCATCTGATACAGACGCCCGAGTTCAAAGGCAGCTTCAGGAGAAGAACCAGGGCGCAGTATCGCTCTGGCCTCGTTGTAACGCCCGAGTTCGATGGCTCGTTGGGCGGATTGTATGTTTTGGGCGGTGGCCGCCGTAGTGCCGGCTACCATTGCGATAGCAACGAGCAGCGGCTGATTCCAGGGCTTGAAACTCATAGGGAGAAAAAAAGGAATGAAAAGCAAATTGAAAAAGGGATACGCACTAAGTGCGCTTACAGTTTGGGTGTGGTAATGATGCGGGCTTGCATCTGGGCTGGCATCAAACCAGATTTCTGAAAGATTAATTGCCCACTCTTACCTGCAACAAAAGATGCAAACCCCGTGCCCAACCCTGCACGTGCCTCCCGACTAATGATATAGATGTTGCGTCGGAGTGGATAATTCTGCAAATCCGGGTATTGCGCCAGTTGTTCCAGCGTTTTCGGGGCCAGATACACTTGGTAAGGCTGAATGAAGTCGTTGGGCTTGGGGTTTGGCCGGGCCGTGATGCTGGCAACTCGCACCTTATTCAGGAATTTCATCGCGGCGGGGTCGTCTTGGTCTGAAATCCAGTTCACTCCCACAATTCCGATAGCATTGGGATGCGTGGCGACGTAATCGAGAAGTGCCGGATTCGAAGTAGCCGCAAACACCCGGCTGGTCAGGGGGGCTCCACCGGTTACCGAGTCACGCACGAAACGGGTGGTGCTGCTACGGTTGGTATCAAATACCACATTAATATCGGTGAGACCCTTCTTACCGCTCACTTGGTTCCAAGCGGTGGTTTTGCCCGTGAAAATAGCCGATAGCTGGGCTACGGTCAGCAGCGTATCAGGGTTGGCACGGTTGAGTACAATGGCGAGGCCGTCGATACCAATGTGGGTTAGACGTGGTATTATACTCTGTTTGGCAAAATCGGCTTTTTCTTCCGCGTTTAGTTCGCGTGATACTACCGCCAGCCTCACTTTATCATTGATGAGGTCCAGCATCACTTTCTCTTCCGGCTGAAAGCTGGTTTGAATGTGAGCGTTGGGATACAGCTTCGAAAAAGTGTCTATCTGGGCTTGCAGGATAGGGGCGAAGGTTTCGTCTACACTCACTGCCACTGTGCCGCTCGTGGGCGTGTCGCCAGCACCTGGGGTACCGGGCCCATTGCAGGAAATAACAGCGACAACTCCTGCCAGCAAACAAGCCGTGGTTATTAAGTAGGGGCGCTTAATCATGGTCTGACAAAGAATCTTTTTTGCGAAAATGCAGCAGGTAAGCCCGGACGAAGCGAATCAGACCGTAAAGGATGAAGACCGAGCCAAGTATCTGGCGGCCCATTTTCCCTAATTGAACCACACTCTCTCCCGCGGGCTGGCCGGCCGACCACCATAGCCACGCCCCAAGGCCCATGTAGATGAGCGACATAGCCAGAACAAAATAGCGCACTACTCGCTGAGGGGATTTACCGAGCCGCTCCTCAGTTGTGGGAATGTTGAGCATAAGGGAAACAATGCAGGATTAAGGATATTACAAAACCAAAAAAAGGCGCTTAATGGTTCGGACTTACAATAAACCACAACTGAATGAAGGCACAAAACAATACCTCAAAATTGGTTTTCACAGTTGCGCTCGATGTTGGTTCATGATAAGATTATGCGGAAGAATAGATAGTAGATGTTGTGCGGTACAGGCAGTTTGTTACAGACAGATGGCAATAAGAAGAAACGAATCAACGTCGTCATGTTGTACACGGCCACTTAAGCAAATGAGGCCACAAGAAGACAAAGAATTCGAACGAACAAAAACCCCGGACCAGGCCATAAGGCTTAATCCGGGGTTTTTGATTATTTCTGCTTGCTCCAAAAAACAGGCACTATTGAATCTTGAAGGTAATTGGAACAGTAAAGGATACGCTTACAGCGCGGCCGTTTTGCTTACCAGGGATAAATTTAGGTAGTGTCTTTACTGCCCGAACGGTCTCTTCGTCCAAGCCTGAACCCAGACCTTTCACCACTTTCACATCCGAAACGTCGCCTTGGGCATTCACCGTGAAGCTAACGAATACGCGGCCTTCAACTTGGTTCCGAAGTGCCAGCGAAGGGTATTTAATGGCTTTTTGAATGGCTGCTACGATGGCACCGTTGCCACCACCGCCAGGCAGGGAAGGCATCTGTTCAACGTAGGTATAGACTTTGTTCTCTACTACCGCTTCCACTACTTTGTCACCCTCACCAGAAAGTCCACTGAGGTCAACTGCATCCGTGTTGCCTTGAACGGTAACGGTAGCTACAGTTTTTTCCTGAAGCTCTTTTACATCCGGCACCTCCTCTTTTTTTACTTCATCATCCTTTTTCACTACCGGTGGCGTGAATTTGATGGTCGTAAGTTTGGGGGGTGGGGGTGGGGGCGCC
>JAYSZD010000847.1:0-1223 GCA_043738185.1 Hymenobacter sp.
AACTACGTCTACGACCAAAACTACCTCAATTATTGGAAAAGCGCGGTTGACCTCACGCCCGGCTTCATCGAAAACTTTTCTGGTTTGGTGGGGCCTTACCCCTTCGCCAACGAGAAATACGGCCACGCGATGGCGCCAATATTCGGCGGTATGGAGCACCAAACCATGACCACGCAGGACGGGTTTTCCTTCACCCTGACGGCCCACGAGCTGTTTCACCAGTGGTTTGGCAACAACGTGACCTGCGCCAGCTGGCAGGATATCTGGCTGAATGAAAGCTTCGCTTCTTACGGCGAATACCTTTCGTTGCAGGCGTTTAGTACGCCCGCTAATGCCCGCAATTGGATGAATAGCGCGCACGACCTGGCTTTCCAGCACTCCGGCAGCCTGTACGTGCCCGATACAACCAATGTGGGCCGCATTTTTGATTATTTTCTGAGCTACAAAAAGGGGGCGGGCGTGGTGCACATGCTCCGGTATCTGCTCGATGACGATGCCAAGTTCTTCCGGGCGCTGCGCACTTATCAAACCCGGTTCGGCGGCTCCACGGCCCGTACCGCCGACATGCAGCGCATTTTTGAAGCCGAAGCTGGCCGGTCCCTGGATTACTTTTTCGAGCAGTGGTTCCGTGGGCGGGGCTACCCCACGTTCACGGCCCGGTGGAACCAGGGCGGCAGCAACCTCGTGCTCCGCGTAACCGAAACTGCATCTTTGCCTGCCGTGACCCCGTTTTTTGAAACCGACGTCGACTACCGCCTGACCTTTACCAACGGCACTACGCAAACCGTGCGCCTGCACCAGGGCCAGACATCAGAAACCTTCCAGCTCACCGTGAATGGTACTGTAGCCAGCGTGGCCGTCGACCCCGACCAGTGGCTACTGGACCGCTCCAGCCCGGCCCCGGTCCGTGACAATACGCTGCTGGCCACCCGGCCCGGTGCCGGTCTGCCCGCCCTGGTCCTGTATCCCAACCCTTGCCGCGAGCAGCTGCTGCTGGCTGCCTTACCCGCAGCCCGCGTCACGGCCGAGGCCACCGACGCGACCGGCCGGGTGGTGCTGCGGCAGGAAATAACTGCGGCCCTGCCGCAGCTTGACACCCGGAAGCTGGTTGCGGGCCTCTACCACCTGCGGCTACTAAGTGGCGGCCAACTGGTGGGCCAGGGCCGGTTCGTTCGGGAGTAACGGCCCTCATTCGAAAACCAAAAAAGCCGTCCCTTGGTGGG
>JAYSZD010000848.1:0-1221 GCA_043738185.1 Hymenobacter sp.
CATCGCCTCAAGCAGGAAACTGAAGACCTGCGCGCCGACTACACCACGCTGAAATCGGACTACATGGAGGCCAGCAAGCAGAGCGAAGTGGCCCGTAAAGTGGCGGCTTTTGGCTTGGTGGAAAGCTCCTCGCCGCCTTTCCGCATCTCGGTGCCCGCTGGCCGTCTCGATGCCGCCGAGCTGGAGCTGATGCCCGTGCTCACGGCCGATACCCTAGCAGCCCGCGCGGCCCGTGACTCAGCGGCAACGCTGCAAAACGATATTATAGCGGGCCGTCGTCGGGATGCGGCGCTCGGCGATGAGGATAGCGGCCCGGAGATTATCGCGCCGCCACAGCCCCTGGACGATGATACCACGGCCGCTGACGTGCCTGCTCAACCCGTTCGCCGGGCAGCAGCCAGCCAGGCTGCGAAACCACGGGCTTCAGCTCGTAACAACAAGGCGACCACAGCTAAAGCAGGTGCCAAAAGCACTACCCCAAAGCGTAGCCCAGCTAAAGCCAAAACGGCTGACAGACAGCGTAACAGCGAAAGAAACCGATGAAAGGCAACGTTAAGAAGTCTATTGTCACGCGGGTGCGGCTGGCCTTTCTGGGGGTGGCCGTGTTCTCGTGCGCTATTTTCTGGAAGGCCACCAAGATTCAATACCAGGAAGGCGCGCGGTGGCGGGCTCTGGAGCAGGAGCGGCGTATCAGCTACCAGCCGGTGCCGGCTACCAGGGGTAATATATACTCTGATAACGAGAGTATTATGGCCACTTCGCTGCCCTTTTATCGGGTAGCCTGGGACCCTGGCGTGGTAGAAAAAGACGTTTTTGATGCGGGCGTGGACTCGCTGGCGTGGCACTTGGCACACTTTTTTGGCGACCGCAGCGTGCAGGAATACCGCCGCCGGCTCAAAAATGCCCGCGACCCCAAGCGGCACGTGGTGCGCTACATTCGGCTTAATTCACGGCAAATCAATTTTCAGGAGAAAAAGCAGCTGGCCAACTGGCCCATTTTCCGGGAGAAGCGCAACCGGGGCGGGGCCATTTTTGAGAAGGTTGACAAGCGGTTTCGGCCCTTTGGCGGCTTGGCGCAGCGCACGATTGGCTTCATCAACGAAGACAAGAACGGCGCAGGCCTGGAGTACACCTTTCAGCAAAGCCTGGCGGGCAAAGCCGGCGAAGCCCTGTTTGAGCGGGTGCCGGGCGGCGTAAAACCCGTGTACGACGGCACCGAAA
>JAYSZD010000849.1:0-2996 GCA_043738185.1 Hymenobacter sp.
GTTAAAATTGAGGCCCGGAGCGCATTGCAAGCGCTTGAGGACGTAAATTTGACTTACCGTTCTACCTGCCCCCGCGCCATGACCAACAAAGAAATCAAAGCCCTTATTTCGCTGCTCGACGACCCGGAAGTGGCGCCGCAGATTAAGGATAAAATTCAGAATCTGGGCGAGAGCATTATTCCCTTTCTGGAGGAGTCGTGGGAGGAAACCCTGGACTCGCAGCAGCAGCAGCGGCTGGAGGACCTGATTCACCACCTGCAGTTTGAGGGCTTGCAACAGCGCCTGCGGGTGTGGCGTGAGGCCGGCGCCACCGACCTGCTCGAAGGCATGTGGCTGCTGAACACCTACCAGTACCCCGACGCCGACTACCAGGCCCTGAACCGTGCTATTGAGCAGCTGCGCTTTGAAGCCTGGACAGCTATGCGCCCCGAAATGCACCCTGCCGACCAGGTGCAGACCCTGAATTATATCATGTTTCGCGTGCACAAGTTCGCGGCCAATACCCAGCATTTTCACTCGCCGGCCAATTCCATGCTGCAGCGCGTGATTGAAACCAAGCGCGGCAATCCGCTCACGCTGTGCGTGATATACTTGCTGGTGGCCCAGCGCCTGCACCTGCCGGTTTCCGGCGTGAACCTGCCCAACCTGTTCGTGCTCACCTTTCGGCCCGAGCTGCCGGGCGCCGAGCCGTTTTACATCAATTGCTACAACCGCGGCTTGGTGCTCTCGCGCACCGATATTGAGCACTACGTCGGCCAGCTCAACATTTCCTCCAACCCGATGTTTTACGAGCCCTGCACCAACCTCGACATCGTGCGCCGCGCCCTGCGCAACCTGCAAATGAGCTTCGAGAAGCTGCAGGAGCCCGCCAAAGCCGCCGAAGCGGCAATGCTGTTAGGTATCCTGGAATAAGTGCCTAGGGAATTAGCAGCCAGTAGCTTGTAACTGATAGCCGCCTGCTGACTCGTGCGGGCAGACGGTTTAGTACGGGCTTGCCGCGAACCGTTGCCCGCCCGGCGCGTGGAATCACGGGTATTGAAACAGGTATTTCTACGGCCTGATTATTCCGGCGAATCTGTTTCCTTTGGAGAAATCAATTTCTCCACTTCACCCTCCAAAAACCAATTTTCTGTATGAGTCATTCCGTCATTCCGGCCGTCGAATTCGACCAGTGGGTATACAACTGGAAAAAGAAAGAGCACGAAACTGGTCCCTACGAATTTTTTGTTCAGAAGGGCCGGGTGCAGACCGGAATGGTCTTTGCGTTTGACGAACTGCGCTACCTATTGTCCGCAACGGGCATCGTGACCGTTAAAATCCGCTTCGGGTTGCGCGAGTCGGAAGATGGCCAGGCGCCGCAATTTAACCTGGTGCTTTTTGGGGCCGACATGGACAACCAGGTCATCACGCCCTACTTCACTTCCTCGGCCGTCACCTACCGCACCCCCGACAGTACTAAGCCCCAGCCCGAGGGCAACCTGCCCCAGGCCCTGATGCGGGAATGGCAGAAAAACTGGCACGAGCAGGCCACGGCCGGCACCGTCGACCAGGAGATGTTTAAAGTTCGCTACGGCTTTTTGCAGGGCTACAACTACCCGGTGAATGAGTTTATGGCGGCCCTGGGCACCTTCAAAGGGGCTTCTGCCATTCACATTACGTACGGCCTGCATAAGTATTATGCCATGTACGAAACCGCGGAATCGCACTTGAGCTTCGTGCATACGTTTGGCTTGGTACTGTACGCCAGCACCAAAGCGACCGGTGCCACCCCCGGCCCGGATGGCGACGTTGACGCCGCGGACCTGGTTATCGGCCAAAGCGGCTACTACGACCTGACGGCCCCCTGCCCCCAAACCTGCTAAAGGGGCCCCAATACTCTAGCTGAATAACGCGCAAAAAGTGGCAGTAACTGCGGTTTCTGCCACTTTTTGCGCCTCCAGCTGCCCGCGCTACCCGGCACCTTTGCTATCCTCCGCATGAGCTATTCCAACGGGCAGATAATCATCCTGCTTGCGATTGTTCCCACTATTATCGCCGCCCTCATCGCGGCCCTGAAGTGGCGGGTGCTGCCCGCTGGCCTGCGCCCTCTGGCCATTCTGGTTTTCTTTGCCCTGTTCACGGAGGCGTTCAGTCGGGTTTTGTGGGTTTTTAAGCTCTCGAACCTGTTCATGTGGCCCGTCTACATCGGGGTTGAGTTTGGGCTGCTGGTCTGGCTGTACAGCCTGGTGATTGACAGCGCCTGGCTGCGGCGCAGCCGCTGGGTGCTCACTATTGGGCTGGCCGGGCTGGCCGTGGCCGAGGGCGTGCTGCGGGCTTCCCAAACGTTTCGGGTCGACAACGCCGTGCGCCTGCTGGAAAGCCTGAGCGTTATTCTGCTGGTGCTGGCCTACTACCACGGTTCCCTGCGCCGGCCCGGCACGGCCTACATCTGGCAGGAGCCGGTGTTTTGGGTGTCCACGGGCCTGCTGTTTTACTTCGCTGGCAACTTTTTGATTTATACGTTTGTAAACTTCGCCTACTTTTACCACCGTCACCTGACCATTCAGCTCTGGGTCGTGCACGCGGCGCTCAACAGCCTCCTGTACTGCACCTACGCCTACGCGCTATGGATAAGCCCGAAGAGCTAGATTTTATGCAACTCCTAGGCACCGGCGTGGTGATGATGCTGCTGCTGGTGCTGCTGGTGGTGGTGTTTGTGATAGTGCACCAGAAGCGCGCCCACCTGCTTCAGGCGCAGCTGCGGCAGCAGGAGCTGAGCTACCAGGCCTCCATGCTCCAGGCGATGGTGGCCTCGCAGGAAAGCGAGCGGGAGCGCATCGCGCAGGACCTGCACGATGAGATTGGGGCTTCGCTCTCGGCGGCGCGGCTCTTCATCACCCAGGTGCATTACGAAGCCCCCACGCCGCACCTGCAGGAAATGTCGCTACAGGCCAGCCAGATTCTGGGTGAAACATTGCAAAACGTGCGCAGCATCGCGCAAAATCTCTCGCCGGCCC
>JAYSZD010000850.1:0-1218 GCA_043738185.1 Hymenobacter sp.
GTCGGCATCCGGGTGCCCGACAACCAGATTATTCTGCAGCTGGTGAAGGAGTTGGGCAATCCCATCGTGAGCACTTCGGTACGGGAAGATGAAAACACCATCGACGAGTACGTAACCGACCCGGACCTGATTTTCGAAAAATACCGCCTCCTGGTTGACCTTGTTATCGATGGCGGTTTCGGCGGCAACGTCCCCAGCACCATCATCGACTGCACCAACGACGACTTCGAACTCATCCGCCAGGGCGCCGGCGACATTGAACAGTATTTGTAAGTTTAGTGGTGAATGATAAACGGTTAGTGGTGAGTATCGTTCTGTGTAAATCAGAACAGCGCTCACCACTAACCGTTTATCATTCACCACTATGGACGCTTGTGCTTCCAGCGGCGGTGCGTCCAGAGGTACTGTTCGGGCGCGGCCCGGATATCCGCCTCCAGATGGCGCACGAAGGCGTCCGTGATGGGAAACGCATCGGCTGGCAGCGGCGTATTGCCATCGTAGAGCTCGGTGAGCTCGATTTTGTAATAGCCGCGCCGCAGCCGCTTGATGCTCACGTACACCACCGGGCATTTGAACCGTGCCGCTAACCGGTCAGCACTGGTGTAGAAGCCGGAATCCTGGTTCATAAAGGTGGTCCAGTACGGCCGGTCTTCCGGCCCGGCGGCCTGGTCCGAAAGCAGGCTCACCACGCGCGGCTCGCCCCGGCGCTGCACCATGTCGCGCAGCGTGTCGCGCATGGGAATCAGGCCGGCCCCGGTTCGGGTGCGCAGCTCGTGCATGAAACTTTCAAAAAACGGGTTGCTCAGCGGCTTGTACACGCCGTCGACCTCGGCCGAAAGCCAGACCGCGCCCGAGGTAAGCACCCATTCCCAGTTGCCGGCGTGCGACGAAAGCGCCAATGCCATGCGCCCGGCCTGAAAGTGGCGCTCCAGCACTTCCGGATTGGGAAAATGAACGCGCCGCTTCAGCTCAGCATCCGACATGCGAGCCAGCTTTATGGTCTCCACCATCACTTGGGCAAAGTGCCGGTAAAAGGCTCTCCCAATTCGGTCAGTCTCGGCGGCCGATTTCTCCGGGAAGGACTTGCGCAGGTTTTGCTGCACCACGCGCCAGCGGTAGCGCACCACGTAAGCCAGTAAGAAGTATAAGCCTTCGGCAATGACGTACAGAATACTGTAGGGCAGGCGGGACAGCCCCAGGAGCAACCACCGCAGGGGC
>JAYSZD010000851.1:0-1217 GCA_043738185.1 Hymenobacter sp.
CAGCGGCGGGGTGCTAAGCACTGCCTGGAAGGCCGTATCGGCGGCCGTGGTCGCCGCGAGCAGTAGTGTCAAGCTCTACGCCACCACGGGCCAAGCCACGGATGGCCCGATGACACAGAAAGCCACCTCGGACCTGAGTCGCCCCGACCTCGCTACGCCCGCCTATGCGGCTACCATCGTTTTCAACCTGGGCACGGTGAGCAATGGCGTGGTTGCGCTGCCGATTCAGGCGACCGGCGACATTGCCGGCTTCACGCTCACCATGCCGCAAGGCTCGTCGTTGGTGCTGCCGGTCCAGGCGGTTGGCGCGGCCCGCACCTTTTCGTTCGATGCGGGTTGGAAACGCTACCGCGTGGCCGACAGCCGGACCACCGTGCCCGCCGTGCCCGCTGGCACCATTATCCGCCTGCTGGTGGAGCGGCATTCCGACAACAGCTTTACCGCCGGCTGGCTTCGATAATGGGACGCAGACGCTACTTCACGATGCTCATGTTGCTGCTGCTCTCGGACGGGCAGCTCAGCTTCACCAACCGCCATCGTGGCGTTTTGGAAGGGAACACTGCGTACTATGCCACGCGCAGCGGCTCTTCGACCGACATTAAGCTCGCCATCGGGGTCAACAAGCTCACGACGCTGAAAATCAGCCACGGCGATTCTGCCGGCACGGTGAGCGAGTACACCATCAGCCCGAACAGCGTGACCGGCGGCGGCGTGGGCAGCAATACGCCGGGCATCTACTTGTTCAGTATTCCGTACACCAGCGCCGCCGACACGGAGCCCGAAAACCCCGCGGCGCTCATTGCTGACCGCTATGCCCGCGAAAAAACGGTGAAAGTCGAGTTCGGCGACTACACCGCCTGCACCCATTTTACCGAAGCCACCAACAGCGAAATCACGGCCTTCTCTGCGGAAGGGCTCCCTTCCCTGGCCATTCAAATTTTCGCGTTCGAGAATAACCTGCTCACCACCCTGGGCCTGTTGCCCGCCTCGGTAAAAGAGCTAAAAGCAGCCTTCAACTTGCTCACGGCAGAAGCGGTAAACAGTGCGCTTTCCTTGTGCCGTACCACGATTGAGCTGCTACACCTGTCGCTGCCTTCACTCGGCGCGTTCCTTCAAACTACTCCGGTACAAAACGTGCCAATGACGCAGAGTTACGACCTGCGCCAATTCCCGGCCGCAAAAGAGTTTTTTGCGCAGGGCTGCGGGGTCGTGGAGTT
>JAYSZD010000852.1:0-1216 GCA_043738185.1 Hymenobacter sp.
GCAGGTCGTGGGGGAAGGTGGGCGTTTTCTCGCCCCGGAAGCTGCTTTCCCAAGCCACATCGTCGGGGGTGCTCTCGGTGTACTGGGCCAGGGGCAGCAACGTTTCCCAGGGCTTGCTCAGGTACTGCGCGGCGCGCCCCTGCTGGTTGAAGGCCGCCACCCAGCCCGGCAGCTGCGGCAGGTAGAAGGTACTGGTAATGAAGGCGCCATTGGTGCCATCGTACCAATAAGCAGCCGTGGCCGAGTGGCCGGCCGGCAGAATGCTGCCCCGGTCCTTCATGCTCAGTCCAATGACTTTGCTCTGGAAGTTGGTGGCCAGCCGCAGCTCGTCGCCGATGGTGGTGCTCAGCAGGTGGCGCGGCGACATCTGCCCCGCCGCCACAGAACCGCCCACGGGCTGCACGGCTTTGTCCTCGGTCACGTAGGTGTCGCGGCCGCTTTCGCGCTCAAACCAGTTGTTGCCAATGATGCCATTGACCGAGGGCGTGGCCCCGGTGTAGATGCTGGCGTGGCCCGGCCCGGTGTAGGTGGGCACGTAGTTGTAGTCGCAGCTTTCGAAGCTGAAGCCCTGGCCCAGCAGCCGCCGGAAACCACCGGTGCCGTACTTGGCCCAGTAGCGGTAGAGGTAGTCGTAGCGCATCTGGTCGACCACAATGCCCACCACCAGCTTGGGGCGCGGCACGGGCTGACCGGCTTTCTGGGCCAGGGCGGGAACGGCCGCGAGCGCCGTCAGGGCGAATAGAAATATCTTTTTCAAAGGGAAACCGGTAATGCGAAGCGTCGGCAAAGATACCCCCGCCCGTCGTCAGTCCCGCTTTCATCGGACCGCAGGCGGATTATCGTTGTGCGAGGTAGCGCCGCCCCCCTTCGCGTCTCCGCAACCACGCCGGTTGGGTGTCGTTCGGGTGTCGTTCTCGGACGCCGAGACGCCAAAAGGCGCGTCTCGGCCTCGTGCGGGCAGAATCGTTCGGGGCAGCCGCATCGGCCTGCTACCTTTGCGCATCATGCGCCACTCCACGTCCTCTTTCACTGGCCCCACCGCTGCCGTGCGGGCGCACTTCGGGGTGTCGCTGCCGCAGCTGGGCCGCTACCTGGGCGTGTCGGCGGGGTTTGTGAGCCACCTGGAGGCGGGCCGCAAGCCCCTGCCGGCCGCGCTGACCCGCGCCTGCTACCTCTGCTGCGCCTGCTGCCGCCGCCGCTGGGCGCCGGCCCGCCC
>JAYSZD010000853.1:0-1216 GCA_043738185.1 Hymenobacter sp.
TTATCGGGCGCGGCAGCCACGTCGTGCACGATTTCTTCGCACATCTGCTTGGTGCGGCCGTAGGGCGACGAGGCCGGCTTGGTGGGCGTGGCCTCCGTCACGGGCAAGGCATCGGGAATGCCATACACGGTACACGACGAGGAAAACACCAGGTTTTCAACCCCGAAATCGGGCATCACGGCCAGCAGCGTCAGCAACGAGCCGACGTTGTTCTGAAAGTAAGCCAGCGGCTTGGCCACCGACTCGCCCACCGCTTTGAAGGCGGCAAAATGAATAATCCCGGCAATGCCGGAATCCGCCTCAAACACACTGCGCAAGGCGGCCTCATCGGCGCAATCAATCCGGTAAGTGGGCACCTTAGCCCCCAGAATCGACTCGATGCCGGCCAGCGCGGACTCTTCCGAGTTGCTGAAATTATCAACAATAATCGGCTGGTAGCCAGCCTGAAACAGCTCGACCACCGCGTGGGAACCGATGTAGCCGGCCCCGCCGGTAACGAGAATCTTTGTGCGTGTTGGGGTCATGTGCTAATCGTTTGAGTCATGCTTATCTGATGCTTCGGCAAGCGGACATCAGATAAGCACGACCGTTCTTTTTCTGCCTACAAACTCCAGTATTGCAGGTCCTTCATTTTGCCGCGGTACAGGCCTTTGATGTCGACCAATACGGCGTTGTCGGCGGTAATGGACTGGAAGTAGGCCTCGTCTTTATCGGCGTAGGGCAGGTGGCTCACGGCCACAATCACGGCGTCGTAATCGGTGCGCACATCGTCGTTGTGGGTCAGGCGGAAGCCGTACTCGTGGTGTAGCTCGTTCGAGTCGGCGTGCGGGTCGATGATGTCGACGTTCACCGAAAAGTTTTTCAGCTCCTGAATCACGTCAGCCACCTTGGAGTTACGGATGTCCTCCACGTTTTCCTTGAAGGTGGCACCCATTACCAGCACGCGGCTTTTGGCCACGTCCTTGCCCTTCTTAATCATCATCTGCACCGTTTTGCGGGCGATGTAGGCACCCATGTTGTCGTTGGTGGTGCGACCCGAGAGAATGACCTTGGCATCGTAGCCCAGCTCTTTGGCCTTGTAGGTCAGGTAGTACGGGTCGACGCCGATGCAGTGGCCGCCCACCAGGCCGGGGCTGAACTTGAGGAAGTTCCACTTGGTGCCGGCCGCTTCCAATACCTCGTAGGTGTTGATGTTCATGCGGTCGAAAATCATCGA
>JAYSZD010000854.1:0-7612 GCA_043738185.1 Hymenobacter sp.
GCCACCCGGGCAAGGGCTGTTGCTGCCCATAGCGCAGCAACCACTGAGCGTCCTTGCGGTCACTTTTGCCTTTGACCAGGTGCATCTGGATAAAGCGCCGAACCACCAGCGGGTTGAGCACCGCCTCTTGCGCGCCCTGCCCGACCAGGTAATAGGCCAGGGACAGACACTAGACACTGGTGGCTTCCATTACCTGGCAGCAGCCCACGCCGCAACGGCGAAGGAGTTGCTGGAAGCCCGTTTTTGAATTGCTCACTTCCGCGTGCTGGAGTTTGTTACCCATGTGGTAACAGACGGCCAAGGAGGCTTTGCCCCGTCGGGTACAGTACCCGGAGTGGTTGAGCTGGTCGGCGATGGCGCGCAGGGTCGCCCCGTTGGCCCGCAGCAGGGTGACCAGCTGGGCGGCCTGCCGGTTGCGAAAGTTGGCCTGCGCGTTGGCCTAGCGGGCCACCAGTCCCTTGGCCCGCGCCGCCGGCGTCAGGTTGGCCGAGGTGCCGAGCGTAAACCCGCGCGCCTTCTTGGCGGCGAGCGCGTCGCGGGTGCGGCTGGAGATGGCCGCCGCTTCCTTCTGGGCGACAGTGGCCAGGATGTGTAGGGTAAACTCATTGGCCGCCGACAGGTCCACGGCCTAGAAGCGCACGCAGCTTTCCATGAGCGTGGCCAGGCGGTCGAGCTTGGGCACGAGCAGCATGTAGCCTTCGCGCTGGGCGATAGCGGCCGCCAGATGTGGTCGGGCGCTCTCCACCTCGACGAAGTCGGCCACCCGGATGGCGCCCGGGGGCAGGAAGCGGTGCACGGCGGCCTGCTAGGCTTCGAGGCCCAGGCCAGACTGGCCCTAGCGAGCGGTGCTCACGCGGAAGTAGGCGACGTACTTGCTCATCGGGCGCAAAGCTACGCCCGATTTCGGGGCTTGTCACGTTTTGTAAACGTTCCTTGATGGCCTGTTACAGGCCCAGTTCCTTGGCCGAATTGTGCTGGCGGACGTTGTCGAGGCGGGTGTAGCGGCGAATCATCGCACTGGTCTTGTGCTTGGTCTGGTTCATGACCTTGGAATCGTCGGCGCCGTTGAGCTTGGAAACGGTCACGAACGAGGCCCGGAGCGAGTGGGCCGTGTAGGGCGCGCCCAAGTGGTGTTGCACGATTAAATTGATGTATTTGGTGGTCATCCGCCGGGCCGTCAGGCGCTGGTTTTTGCGCAGGGAGACGAACACGCACCCCGCGTCGCGGTCCAACACCCGCAACCAGGCCTGCAGCGAGCGGATGGGGCACAGGGCCGGGTCGGGCGAGTAGAAGATGGCCTTCTCCTCAGCCTGGCCCAGCTGGTTGGTTTTGCTTTTGTCGAGCGAGACGACCAACCCTTCCTCGTCGAAGGCCAAATCCTCGATGTTCAGCGCTTCCAACTCCGACCGGCGAAAGGCCCCGGTAAAGCCCAGCAGCAAGAGCGCCCGGTTGCGCAGTCCGGTGGGCGTGGTCACGTCGATGCTCCGGATGGTGCGCTTAAAGCTGGCCAGGGTAAAAGCGGCAGCCTGCTTGATGCGCGTTTTCTTTTCCCGGGCGATGCCCTTGAGCAGGACCTTGATTTTCTTGTCGGCCGTGGGCGAGTCCAGGCCCGCCAGCTCGTGGGCCTTGGCGATGGCTGCGGCGTGGCGCTGGATGGTGGCCACCTTCTTCCCGGCGTCGGCCAGTTCGGTCAGGAAGCCGGCGAGCGCCTCGATGGACGCGGGTAAGGATTCCATGGCGTGGCGCGCGCACCAGGCGGTGAAGCGTTTCCAGTCGCCGGCGTAGGCGCGGATGGTGTTGGCCGCCCCGCGCAGGCCGGACTCGACGTAGCGCGAGGTCGACTCAATCAAGTGCGCTGGCACTTGGGCGCTGGGAGTTTGGGGGACGCCCAGATGTTCGCTCACAGTAGCTATATGATATGGGAGTAAAAAAACCCAAAAGTGGTTAACTTTCGCTTGGCAAGATAAGGATTGATAACTTAATCTTATCAGGCCCTATGGCACCGTTGCGGGGAGGCGCGGAAAGAATCGGTTTTATACGTCGGACTCGGCGTCCGCGAGGCGGTTGAGCAGTTGTTCGGCATCCGCGCCAAAGTACACGGTACGCAGGTACTCGTGCGCCTGGGTGAGGAAGGCCACCGCGTACACGACTTCGCCCAGCAGCACCGGGTCGCCCTCGTCGAGCGGCAGGAAGAACCGGCCGCGCACCGTGCCGGTCGGGTCGGTGCGTCTGCGGGGGCCAAAGGTTAACCGCACCTCGCCCGGCAGCGTGAGGTGCGTGGCGAAGATGTCGGCGAGGTCCTTCATGGTGGGGCCGTCCGAGCGGTGCGGGGCACGGGCCGGAAGCGGAAAATGGCGCGGCCAAATTACGATGCTTTCCGTTCCGTGCGACTCTCCCTGGCAAGACCGCCAAGCGCCGGTCGGCTGCGGCGCTAACGCTAGCTAAACAAACGTTTATCAAACGTTATAATCTTTTCTCTAATGGGCCATTCAGCTGAGCAGCACCTAGCGCCGGAACGCTTGGCGGGCCCTGTAGCCGTGCTGCGGCGGGCCTATCCTCGTAGCCTAATACTGGCCCCTCCCCCACCCTAGCCGCGCAATGGGTCAAATTCTCAGGCCCTTCTTGAGCCATTTGTGATGCGTTCAGCAGCACATTTATTCAACTATTCTTCCCTGTGTGTAGCTGTATAGATTAGACCTGTTCCTCAACAAGAAGTCTGTTGTTTTCCAAGCCGTATTTGGAATTGGAGACAGTAGACTTGTTCCTAAATTAAATTTCTCAAAACCGTCTGTCATGCTTCGACAAGCTCAGCATGACAGACATTCTTTAATTTTTCTTGTTTAGGAACAAGTCTAGTAGCTGCTCATAGAATCAAAGGAAACAGGCTGGACCAAGCAAAAAAGACCGGCCAAAAGCTAAAAGGGCCGAAAAATTTCAGCCGTTTTTTATTCGGGAACAAGTCTATTGACTACAGTTCTAGGATACCAATCATGTGGGTATGGGCTATGGCCTGTCTATGGCAGAGTTTTGCCGAGGCAAACAATATTCGCCTTCCCTATGAACCGGTCTGTGTGTATGTTCAGTAGACTTGAATTCCAACATAATTAGTGCTCTTCGCTTCGATTAATGATGTAATGCAGGACCTGATTTCTGCATGTATTTCTGAAAAGACCCTAGATGCTTACTCTGAAGCATTTAGGGTCTTTTCATTTCTTGCAATCAATGAAATGTTTGCAAGAAATATATGCACAGTATTTAGTGCATTATTTACTTTTATTACAAGTAATAATTTTTATTATTTTATTACTTGTTTTAGAAGTAGTAATTTGCATACATTTGTTACTGTCAACACTTCTATAGTAAGCACCGCAATACATGAAAGCAAAAAAGACCGGCCCGCCGCCAATGCGGGTGTTGGCCATCACCAACAACAAGGGAGGGGTTGGGAAAACCACCAGTGCCGTTAGTATCGGCGCGGCGCTGCAACGTCAGGGAGCCCGAGTGCTGATGGTGGACTTGGACATGCAAGCTAATCTAACCAACAACCTTGGCGGCGAGTTGGAATTAGCTTTGCACGTGGGGGACGCACTGGTAGGGGCAGTGCCATTGGCTGAAGTGATTCTCACCACTGAGGCCGGATTGGATTTGGTGCCGGCCGATTTCCGGCTAGCCAGCTACGAGCCCATCATCTATAAGCAGAAGGATTACCATACGCGGCTAGCTACGGCCTTGGCAACAGTGCAGGGTGCTTACGACTACGTGGTGGTCGATTGCCCGCCTTCGCTGCAGACTTTTACCTATATGGCTTTAGCGGCGGCCGACGCATACCTGATTCCCACCGAGCCGGAGAAGTTTGCCTTCGATGGCCTGCGCTTAGTAAAAGAATTGGCCGACCAGATTGAACGACGTATCAACCCTGGGTTGCAATTCCTGGGTGTATTCTTCACCCGCTACAACGCCAAGCAACGTAATTCCATGCACGCGGCAGTGGTGCAGGCTGTGCGGGAGGAGTACGGTGAGGAGTCGCTGCTGCCCAGCGTGCGACGCGACGCAGCTGTGGTGCAGTCTCAAGTACACGTAAAGACCATTTACGACCACAAACCGGACTCTAATGCAGCGACGGATTATGCTGTTTTGGCCGAAATCGTCCGGGCCAGGCTGGCCTAATTTCTGACCAGCCTCCATTATCTATCCCACCTCATTTCAAATTCTAATGAACACGCCTCCCAAAGCCACCCAGGATGCCGTCTCTATGCTCCGCAAACCGGGCACCAAGGCCCAGCCCTCGCACCAAGCACCGATAGGCCCGCCTAAGCCCGGAAAACGGGTCTATTCGCCTTTTAGCTCGCGCATTACAGCTGAGAACCAATTGTGTCTAGAGCAACTGGCCTATTGGAGCCGCGAAGCGAAGGTGGATATCCTCAACGATGCCCTTGATGCCTATTTTGCTTCGCGGCCGGACAGCCACGAGGCAATACCTGCCAAGCAACGGTAACAGTAAGGACGCTAACCCATTGTTTTACAGTAGAAAATGGTACAAAAAGCGCTGGTGAAAATTTTGCTTTTGTGCTTTTTTTTACCTTAGAAGCTTTTCCTATCTGCTACAAAAAAGACGTTGTCTTAAAAAAATAAAGCTGCTTTATTCTTATTAGTTTACTATTATAGAGTATTATAGGTGCCATAACTAGTTGATTACCAATGGCCCCAGATGGTCATCTGCTACAAAAAAGACGTGTATCTGCTACAAAAAAGACGTTGAAAGACGTGTATCTGCTACAAAAGAGACGTGTATCTGCTACAAAAGAGACGTTAAGACTGATTCACCTGCTACAAAAAAGACGTGCTGCTACAAAAAAGACGTTTACATGGAAAGTCTTGATAAAACTGTGGCGCAACACAATGCGCTCATAAATGCCCGTTTCAGCTTTGTGCCGCTACAGATGCGCCTGTTTTTGGGGCTGTTATCGCGTATCAGGCCCGATGACACCGACTTCAAAGAGCACTTCGTCCCCTTGAACGAACTGGTGTTTGACCGCCGGGGTGGGTCGGCCTATGAGCAGGTTGATGACATGTGCAAGAAGCTGGCGTCGTTCACGCTATACATCGAGGACTTAGAGGAAGGCACCCGGCGCCGGCGCCGCAAGCCCAGCTTTACCTACATCCCACTAATGTCGGAGGCCCGCTATACGGCCGAGCAGGGGGGAGTGCTAGCAAGTTTCAACCCCAAGATTATGCCCTATCTGCTTCAATTGCGGGAAAGCGGAAACTTCACCACCGCAGATTTGAAGGAGGTACTAAAGCTGAAGAGCCCACACGCGCTGCGGATTTACTGGCTGCTGAAAGAGTACGCAGACTTTGGCCGGCGCACAATGACAGTGGAACAACTGCGCTTTGTGCTGGACGTGCAGGAAGGAGAGTACCCCCGTTTCAGCAACTTCAAAGCGCGCATCTTGGATAAGGCACAAAACGAACTCGCGGAAACCGACATGCCGTTTACGTTCGAGCTAGAACGGGAAGGCAAAGTAGTAGAACGCATCAAGTTTTTGTTTCATCTGGCGCTATCTGCTACAAAAGAGACGTTGCCCACGGCGCAGGCGGAGTGGGGCGCGGCACTCGCCCAAATTGGACTCAATGCCCAGAGCATCGCTCGCATCGGGCAGCAACTAGCAAAAGGCGACTACGACCTTGGATACGTCGATTTTGTTCTTGACCGCATCCAGAAGCAGCATCAATTGGGCAAAGTTAAGCGCATGGCAGGAGCCATTTATAAAGCTTTGGTAGAGAAATATTTGCTGGAAGATTATCAAGAATTACTGAAAGCAAGGGAAACGAAGAAAAAGCCCAAAATAATGGCTGCCAAACCGGTAGAGGTGGTTGCTTACAGAATTGCTGAGGTGCGGGAAATGTATGATAACCCCGGACCGTATGCAAAGCTGTTGGCGCGCGCGCCAACGTTTGAAGAGCACCTGCAGCAAATCTATTTCAACCAAGGCTTCGCCTACGAACAACGGGACGGCGAAGAGTGGCTGGTGAAGCATTAACCTGGACTAGCATGCCTACTACATCTTACCACCCCGACGTTCTCGGCTTGCCTTTCGAGCAACTGGTGTTGCCCCAACTGCCCGACTACGAAGGTGCTGTGCACAACACGCTCGTCCGGCTCAGACCCTCGACTCATGGCACGAAGGCAGTGCTATACCTGCATGGGTTCAACGATTATTTCTTTCAGGAGGAAATGGCCCGACGCTACCAAAAACACGGGTACCGGTTCTACGCCCTAGACTTGCGCAAATACGGGCGTTCATTGCTGCCGCACCAACTCCCCAATAATGTGCGCGACTTGCGCGAATACTACGCCGATATCGACGCAGCTCTGGCCGTATTGCATGCGGAGGACTGCACAACTATATTGGTGAACGGCCACTCTACTGGAGGCCTGATAGCGGCGCTATACGCGCAGGAAGGTGACCAACGTCACACCTTAGCAGCACTGGTACTCAACAGCCCCTTCCTGGCCTTCCCTCAAGGCTGGGTGGCCCGGCACCTGGCAGTACCGCTTGCGGCGGCCGTGAGTCGCTTAGCGCCCGACTTAAAGGTCCCGAGCACCTTGCCCACCCATTACGGCGCCAGCTTGCACCGCCAGTATCGGGGCGAATGGGAGTATAACTTAGCGTGGAAGCCAGTGAAAGTGTTTCCCATCACCACGGGCTGGTTACGGGCCATTCGTACCGCCCACCAACGCCTTCAGCACGGTAGAGGACTCACTCTCCCGGTGTTAGTGCTGCACTCTGACCACTCCGTGCGGGGAAACGGCTGGAGTGATGAATACTTCTGCGCCGATGGCGTGCTCAGAGTGCGCGACATTGAAACACTTGCCCCTCGGCTCGGCTCGCACGTTACCGTAACCAGCATTGCAGGTGGCATTCATGACTTAGTGCTCTCGCCTTTACCAGTACGTGAGCAGGTTTATGAGAAGCTATTCGCTTGGCTCACGCACACACTTGGATAGGATAATCTAGCTTATGTCCGTCCGGGCTTGGGCCCAGCATCGGCCACGTTGGGGAGTGCTACGGCCCGGGCGCGGCGGGCCCATGAGCCAGTAGGGAAGGAGAGAGGAGCCGTACTATCATGTCTGGTACGCTGCTTCCGATGGAACCTGCCAAACGCGCACCCGTACGGAATGTCGAGGTAGCAGAAGAATAGAACTAAGCGCTGAAAATTGACAATAGTAACCCGAATCGAGCCGTGGCTGTTGCAGCAGTCGGGTCAGACCCTGAAAAGCTACCTGGATGGAACACTAAGCAACTAAAAAAGCTTGGAATAAAGCCGTTTCAGGCACTTATGTGTATGATAGACAACTCAGTGGTTGTTGCAGAGGCTTCTGCAACAACCACACTCGTTTTAGTAAACGGTTGGCTACTGGCCCCCATCGGGTACCAACAGGCCATTGCAGAACCGAGCGAGTTTAAAAACCCGTATACGATTCGTAGTTTACGAAGTGCCCCAAAGAGATGAGTTTTGTAGACTCTTTGCATTGCCCGATTCCGTGCATTGTGAGCGTTTTCAGTGACGAGGCACGCATTCTACTAAATCAAAACGAGCGGACTGCCCG
>JAYSZD010000855.1:0-2982 GCA_043738185.1 Hymenobacter sp.
GTGAGCTCGGCCAGATGGCCGGCCAGCCGCTGGCGCACATGCTCGACGCGGGCGGGGTCATGCGCCTCCACGGCCGTTAGCTGCTGGCGAATGGTGGCCACGTAGCTGAGGATTTCACGGGTGAGGGCGGCGCCTTCGTCCTGCCGGAACTGCTGCATGGCGGCCAGCGCCTCCACGAGCAGGGGCTGCAGCTCGGGCCAGGTGATTTCTTCGGCCGTCGGCTCGGCGTCGCGCGCGTCGGCGGCGCTGGGTACGACGCCCGGCAGGCGCAGGGCGGCCAGCAGGGTAGCTTCGCCGGTGGGCAGGCCCAGGCTTTGGGCAACGCCTTTCAACTCTTCAAAAGCAGCTACTAGCGCTTCCTTATTCAGCGTAACGGCGGCGCGGGCGGCGGCGGGGCGCACGAAATCCAGGTTCAGGTTGACTTTGCCGCGCAGCAGGTTCTTGGCCACGGTGTTGCGGATTTCCAGCTCGTGCGGCATGAGGAAGCGCGGCAGGCGTAGCGTCAGGTCCAGGGTTTTGGAGTTGACGGACCGGAGTTCGACGGCGGCGGTGTAGGTATCGGTTTCGCGGTGGGCCTGGCCGAAGCCGGTCATCGAAAGAAGCATGGGCGGGGAAGTAGCTGGTTGGAGCCGCAAAGAAACGACCGAACCAGCGCGGCAGGCCGAACCCCGTCCCGGTCCGCGCAAAACCGACGGCAAGTAGCTGGGCCAACGTGCGGTTTGGGGGCGGGTTTTTTTGAAAAAAGCCGCAAAAGTAACAACCTAACCGCTGTTCTGAAACGCCTGAATAAGGCCGTAACAATAAGGTAATTCATCGGCTATGTTGCCGTAATAGGCCTCCGGTAATTTTGTGGCGTGAAACCAACCCCTCGTTTTATGCGCCTTTCCTTATTGGGCTTTTTTATTCTGTGTCTGAATACGTTGGCATTTGGCCAGCAGGGCACGCTGGCGGGCAAAGTGACCGATAAAAAGGCCGGCGAAGGCGTAATCGGCGCCACCGTACTGGTGACCGGCACCACCCAAGCGGCCCCCGTGGACGTGGACGGCAGCTATACACTGCCCCTCGACCCCGGCACCTACAACATCACGATGACTTACGTGGGCTACCAGCCGCTCACCTTCGCCGGCATCGTGATAACCAGTGGCCAGACCACCACCCTCAACGGCGTGATGCAGGAAAGTGCCACCAGCCTCACCGAAGTCACCGTGACCGGTGTGAAGCAGACCGGCACCGAAGTGGCCCTGATTCAGGACCTGAAAAAAAGTGAGGTGGTGGTGAGCGGCATGAGCAGCGACCAGATTGTGAAATCCCTGGACCGCGACGCAGCAGAAGTGGTGAAGCGCATTCCGGGCGTGACGGTGCAGAGCAACAACTTTATCGTGATTCGCGGCCTGGCCGAGCGCTACAATACCGTGCTGCTCAACGACGCCCTCACGCCCTCGGCCGAAGTGGACACCCGCTCGTTTTCGTTCGATATTTTGCCTTCTTCGGTGATTGACCGGGTGCTGATTTTCAAGTCGGGCTCGCCCGAGCTGCCCGGCGAGTTTGGCGGCGGCGTGGTAAAGGTGTACACCAAAAACAGCGTATTGGAAAATACGACCAGCCTGACAGTTTCGGGCTGGTACCGGAGCGGTACCACGTTCGATAAGAACTACATGACCAGCGCGCGGAGCAAGACCGACGGGTTGGGGTTTGACAGCGGCAGCCGGGAACTGCCGAAAAGCTTCTCCGGCTACCTGGGCAGCAACTTGCCGGCCGACCAGCAGCGCACCTTTGCCAGCCAGATTCGCAATACCTGGCTGCCCACTATCCGGACGGCCAGTCCCGACCTGCGGGTTTCCCTGGGCCTGACGCGGAAGTACGAAATCGGAAGCGTGTACCTGAGCAACGTCACATCGTTGTCGTACTCCAACACCCACGAGCAGTTCGTGATTGACCGGGGCCGCTTCTCGACCAGCGACATCGACCCCACCACCAACCAGCCCGTACCGCAGTACCTGTTTAAAGACGAGCGCGCCGTGACGGGTACCCGGGTGGGCGTTATTCACAACTGGCAGGCCCGACTGAACGACCGGAACCGGATAGAATTTCACAACTTCCTGAACCAATACGGCACCGACGAGGTGGTGCACCGCACGGGCGAGGACTTCAACAACCTGCAGGAGCGCGACGAGTACGCGCTCCACTACCAGAGCCGGACCATCTACTCGGGCCAGCTGAAGGGCACGCACACCTTGGGCCAGACCGACCATACTACCGTGACGTGGGCGGGCGGCTACAACTACGTGTACCGCGACGAGCCCGACTACAGCCGCTACCGCAATGGTCGCACCGCGCTACCGGGCCGGCCGTTTGTAGTCAACGTTTCGCAGGATGACCAGGGCAGCTTATTCAACGCCAGCCGGTTTTTCTCGACGCTGAAGGAAAATACCTATATGGGCAGCGGGCAGTGGGAGCGGCGCTTCCTGGGCCGCGATACCACCAAGGCCGCCGAATACAAGCTGCGCGTAGGGTTTTATGCCGAGCAGAAAGAGCGGAATCTGCAAAACCGGTACTTCTCCTTCAACCGCGGCCCGCAAATGTCGGACGACGACTTCAACCGGCTGACGCTGCTGCCCATCAACGAGATTTTTGCCCCCCAAAATCTGAACCCCACCACCGGGTTCGTACTGCGCGAAGGCACCCAGGGCTACGACCGCTACGACGCCGAGAACTCGTTGGTGGCGGGCTATGTAAGCGTGGTGGCGCCGCTTACGGAAAAGCTGAACATATCGGGCGGGGTGCGCGTGGAATACAACCGGAAATTTCTCCGGAGCGGCGAGCTGAACGTAGACCCCTACCTCGAGACGCGCGTGATTCCGATGCCGTCCATCAATACAACGTTCAACTTCAACGACCGGTCGCTGCTGCGCGTAGCGAGCAGCATCACGGTGAACCGCCCCGAATTCCGGGAAGTAGCCAATTATCCCTACTTCGACTTCA
>JAYSZD010000856.1:0-1212 GCA_043738185.1 Hymenobacter sp.
ACGGCCGCATCGCTGGCCGGCGCTGGTGCCCGCGTTATCGTGACCGAAATTGACCCCATCTGCGCGCTGCAGGCCGCCATGGACGGTTTTGCCGTGAAGAAGCTGGCCAATGCCGTGAAGGAAGCCGACATCGTGGTGACGGCTACCGGCAACTGCGACATCCTCACCGAGACGCACTTCCGCAGCCTCAAGGATAAAGCAATTGTCTGCAACATCGGTCACTTCGATGATGAGATTGACATGGCTTGGCTGAACGGCAACTACGGCCACACCAAAGACACGGTGAAGCCTCAGGTTGACATCTATACCATCGACGGCAAGGAAGTAATCATTCTGGCCGAAGGCCGCCTCGTGAACCTGGGCTGCGCCACCGGCCACCCTTCGTTCGTGATGTCGGCTTCGTTCACCAACCAGGTGCTGGCCCAGCTGGAGCTGTGGGAGCGCAACGACCAGTACGAAAACCAGGTGTACACCCTGCCCAAGCATCTGGACGAGAAAGTGGCCCGCCTGCACCTCGCCAAAATCGGGGTAGAGCTGGACGAGCTGACCACGCACCAAGCCGACTACATCAAGGTAACGGTGGACGGTCCGTTCAAGTCGGACCTGTACCGCTACTAAGCGTCAGCTGTGAGACGTGAGAAGGCCGCTGAAGCATTGCTTCAGCGGCCTTTTGCATTTGATGAACTTAAGCTAAGCCGGCTGCCGTAAATGCTTTCTCTGAAGCACCCAAAGTGGTTCGCACAGCTGGTGCCACTTCTGTTCCAAGCAGCTCGACGGCGCGCAGCACGCTTTGGTGCGGAATGCCTTCCAGCACCAGCTGGCCCAGGAAACGGGTGTTTTGAAAGAGGCCGTGCAGATTCAGCAGCTTTTCGGTGATTTCGGCGGGCGTGCCCACGAATAGAGGTCCATCGGGCCCGCGTAGGAAATCGAAATGGCGGCGGTCCATCGGCGACCAGCCGCGCTCGCGGCCGATGCGGTTCATGAGCTGCGCGTAGGGCGGGAAAAACTCATCGGCGGCTTGTTGCGAGGTTTCGGCTACGTGGAAGTGGCAATTGAGGCACAGCGGCAGCTGGGCGGCATTGTGCCCGGCCTGTTGCGCCGATTCGCGGTACAGCTCGGCAAACGGGACGTAGCGGGCGGGCGCGCCACCCAGCACGGCAATGGTGAGCGGCAAGCCCAGCTTGCCCGCCCGCACGGCCGAAGCGGGCGTAC
>JAYSZD010000857.1:0-1212 GCA_043738185.1 Hymenobacter sp.
CACCGGGTTTAAGCCCGTTAAGTAAGCAGCTAAAGCTCCACGCAAAAGGCCCCGACTTCCGTTGAAGTCGGGGCCTTTTGCGTGGAATAGCGGGCGGCACTTACGCCACCGGCTCGCGGAAGCCCACCCAGGTGAAGCGCTTAATCACGAACTCCGGATTGGTGAAGCTGGCGTTGCCAGCGGGGTTGCCGCCAGTTACGTGGAAGTCGGAGAAGCCCGCGTTCTGGTTCACGTAGATGCCGCCGGTGAGGTTGAAGCTGACGGGCGTGCCGACCAGGCTCATCTCGTCCATAATCTGCTCTTTGATGGCGGCATCGGTGGTGTAGGCGCCGCAGGAAATGGCGCCGTGCTCGCGGGCCAGCTGCGCGGCCAGGCGGATGCTTTCCTGCGTATCCTTGGTTTTGATAATCAGCATAATGGGACCAAACAGCTCCTGGCTGTACTGCTCCACGCGGCTGGCCTCCACCTCGAAGATGCTGGGCGAGCAGGTGCGGGCATTTTTGAAGGTGGCATTGTCCACCGTGCCGGGGGCCAGAATGCTGCGGCCCCCGTCGAAGGCCAGCTGCTGCACCCGCTCCTGGGTGGCGGGATTCTGAATGGCGCCCAGTACATGGGCGCCGGCCTTGGGGTTGGTGGCTAGGCCCGTGATGGCGGCCGACAGCTTCTGCACCACTTCCTCGTAGGGCACCTGCGTGTCGCCCACTTTCACGCCCGTTTCGGGCAGGAAGAAATTTTGGGGCGCCGTGCACATCTGCCCTGAGTAGAGGCTCACGGAGAAGGCCAGGTTCTGGGCCACTTTGTCGAGGTCGTCGCAGCTGTCGAGGATGATGCTGTTGACGCCGGTTTTTTCGGTGAACACCGTTTTGCCCTTCAGGCCCTCCACGTACTCGCCAAACTGCGAGCCGCCGGTGTAGTCAATCAGCTTGATGGCGGGGTCTTCGGCCAACTCTTTGGTGATGAGGCGGTCGTCGGCATCCACGGCCAGCTGGCAGATGCAGGGGTTCAGACCGTACGCGGCCAGTACTTTCTGCACCTCGGCCACCACAATGGCGATGGGCAGCACCGCCTTGGGGTGCGGCTTAATGATGGTGGGATTGCCGGTCACGAGCGAGGCAAACATGCCCGGCACCGTGTTCCAGGTCGGAAACGTGGAGCAGCCGATGACCAGGGCCAGGCCCTTGGGCACGGCGCGCCAGGTTTTGTTCAGGGTGA
>JAYSZD010000858.1:0-7598 GCA_043738185.1 Hymenobacter sp.
ACCACCACGGCCCGGTGTACTTGCGTTTCGGCCGCCCCGTGGTGCCCAACTTCACGCCCGCCGACCAGCAGTTCGTCATCGGCGAGGCGGTAATGCTCAACGAAGGCACCGACGTGAGCATCTTCGCCACCGGGCACTTGGTATGGAAGGCCGTGCTCGCCGGCAAGCTCCTCGCTGAGAAAGGCATTAACGCCGAAATCATCAACATTCACACCATCAAGCCGCTCGATGCGCAGGCCATCCTGGCTTCGGCCCGCAAAACCGGTTGCGTGGTAACCGCCGAAGAGCACCAGATGAACGGCGGCCTCGGCGACAGCATTGCCCAGCTGCTGGCCCGCGAAGAGCCCCTGCCCCTGGAAATGGTGGCCGTGCACGACAGCTTCGGCGAAAGCGGCACCCCCGACCAGCTGATGGAAAAATACGGCTTGACCGAGGCCGCCATCGTGGCCGCCGTAGAAGCCGTGATGAAGCGCCGGAAGTAGTTAGCCTAGTACATGAAAAGCCCCCGCAGCTGCCAGCAGCTGCGGGGGCTTTCTGATGCTTAATAGTTGGTTACTCAACAGTATTCCGGCTGCTTATTTCCGCCTGAATATGCTTTAGATTTTGTGTGGTTTTATAGCCACCGCGAAAAGCAAAAAACAGTAAAACAACAGTTAGAAAAAAACCTCCTTTGTGTGTAGCGGCCCAAACAGCAATACCAATCAGTATGCCTATGAACAAAGCAGCGATGGTTTTTTGCGATTTCAGCTTCTTTTCTTCTGACACCAATTCTTCAAGTGTCATCACCGCGTAGTCTTTGCTTGAAAACATAATAGTGTAGGCGTTTTGGGAGGCTTTTAAACTGAAATGCGATTCCTGGCGCTCAGCTTATGCCTGCCAACTGCAGTCTGCCAAGGCACTCAAAAGCTACTTCAAGCGCTCAAGTTATGGCTTGTCGACCGTAATCCACTCATACGGCTCGGCCTCTCCGTTTGGAAGCCTCCGAAAGCCGTCTCAGGTTTCAAGTCCCGCGTCATTTGCGCGTTAAAAAAGGCCCGCCGGAACTACCAACGGGCCTTTTTCAACGCGCAAATGACGCGGCGTTCTAGTCTATAAACTGCCGCTTGAGCTTTTCGCTGGCGTCGCGCAGGCCAGCCGCCCAGGAAGAACCGGTACCTTCGGCAAATAAATCTTTGCCGGGAATGCCCAGGCGCCAGCGCACCTGCTTGTTGTTTTCGGGGTTGGAGCCTTCCTCGCGCAGGTACACGTCGGCGGCCACGATGTCGTCCCGAAAGTGCATGACACGGCGCAGCTCGCTTTCTACCTGGGCCAGCAGCGCCGGGCTCTCCGAAAACCCAACGGTCTGCAAATCAACTTTGATGTTCGCGATATTGTGTTGCATAAAGAGAAAAGGAAGTAGGGTGAAGGCGTCCCGTCGGGCTGCCACGTGCAGCTGGCGGATGCTTTTAGATACGGCCTGCATGGCTTTCGGTTCCCGGCCGGTGGGCAGGAGGGTGGTGCGCGTGCCCGCGATAGCGCGGCAAATGGTGGTGGGGCCGGTGGTGATAGGAGGCCTGCTGCTGGCGCCTCCGGCCCTGGCTCAGAGGCCCGATACTACCATTATCGAGTACCGGGGGCAGCTCACGGGACAGTATTCGGCCGGGGGCGTCAACCGCACGCTGTTTGCTACCGCGCACAAGGCCACGCTGCGGCGCGGCCTGCACTTCGGGTTGCCGGTGTCGGGCAGTTTCACGTTTGGCAAGCAGGAAGGGGTGCTGCGGGAGCGGGAGTGGCTGGCCTGCGCCACGCCGTACTACTGGAAAGGGCGGTTCCGCTTCTACGGCCTCGGCGGCTACGAGCGCAGCAACCTGCGCGGCATCCGCAACCGGGTGCAGGTGGGGGCCGGGCCCGGCTGGGCCTTCTATACCGATTCGCTGGGCCGCGAAGCCACCCTGAGTAACCTGCTGATTCGCGAGGCCACGTACTTCCTGGACGGTACCGAGCGCGTGGTCACGCGCAACTCCACCCGCCTGAAGCTGACGTATGCGTATCGGGTGTTCTCGCTGACTTCCACCAGCTTCTACCAGCCCAACATCGCCCGGCGCAGCGACTACCGCGCCACGCAGCTCACCACGGTTGGGTTCCGGTTCTCGCCCCGCTTTGCCATCACGAGCACCTACGCTTACACCTTTGAAAGCCGGGTGCTCGAAGGCAAGCCCACCGACAACACCAACCTGACGGTGGGCGTAAGCTTCGGCACGAAGTAGCCTGGCGGGCGGGCTCCGTGGTAAGTAGCTCACCGAGGCCGCCACCGTGGCCACCGTAGAAGCGGTAATGAAGCACCAGAAGTAACCCGATAATAAAGCATCAAAAAGCCCCCGCAACTGTAGCAGCTGTGGGGGCTTTTTTGATGCTTATGATTCAGCCAACGGTTTGGCGCTTGGCGAAGAAGCGGGTTTCGGAGAACTTCACTGTCTGCCAGCGCTGAACTTGATACGAAGCACAAAGCTTCAACTAGCCACTGAACCCGCTTTTTTGCCAAACGCCTGTTGGTGGCTGGTGTTCTATTCATTCGTTACAAGTTTTGTCTTTACGATATACCAAGGAACTGGTTCGTAACCGTTCTCTTCATCGTTTAAATAGTTAAGCACCTGTTTTGAGTTTGTGTCATTGTCAAATAAGTTAAAATCGTTAATCGTCAAATTGAATTTGTTTGAAAGTTCTTTTCCAATGTCGTGGCAGTGAAAAGAATGAAAACTACCGCCACTTTCAATTCCAATATAGTCGTAGCCTAAAAATTCTTCGTTGTCTTGTTCTTTCAAATCTTTCAAAAGTGTTACCCGAATTCCGAGTTCTCCATTTTTTTCTGATTGTGGTTTAAACTCTTCAAGAATGTCTGCTCGTTCGTCCTGGTCAAAGTATAATGCAAATATTTTAATGTCATTCAAATGTGAGAAGAACTTGCTTTTGTATTCAAAGACTGTTTCAAGGTCAGTAAACACATTTAAAAATCCAATTTTGTTATCATTGTATTTGTTGTCAACCCAATTTCTAATTTCATGTATTTGATTGTCCGAGAATTGGTAATTCCTTTTTATCTCGTCTAATTCTTTATTGTTATCTGTCGTCCAACTGTAAGACCAAATGTCAAGTAAATGGTCGTTAATACACTCACTACAAGTAAATATCAAATTCCCTGTCTCAGTCCCATAGTTTTTAGGTCTAAGTTTTGTCAAGTAGTAACCACCTAAATAATATTTTTTTGATGTCTCTGTCATTTGTTTACGGTCGTCTGTTACACTTGCCACCAACGATTAAGTGTTTATGAAGCTGTGGTATTTGAAAGGCGTAAGTTTCAGTTAACCACAAAAGCAAAATAGCGATTTATAGTTGAAGGCTTAACCTCAAACCACTATTTAATAAACATAGTGTTAGGCGTTCGTGGTTCAAAGCAAACTCCAGAAAGTCTTAGTAATAGTCTCACGGTCCAGCCTATCGTCCTCCATACTTTCTTCATCGTCTGGAATAAAATATTGACCGTCACCTGAAAAACAAATCATTGTTTTATCATTTAGTATCTGCTTTATTAGTTCAATTGCTGTTGTTACCATTTGTTCTTCTGTATTACCACCTAACATATTCATGTGAATGTGCCAATCAAAAACACCTTTTCCAACAGCAAAGCCAATTGTTATTTCTATGTCTCTTGTGCTTATCAGTAACTTTAATTTTCCGTTTTTGCTTGGATACTCTATGTACCCCACGCCGTCGTCACTTAAATCAACTTCTTCCTTAAAAAAGGGAAACTTAGTTAGGAGATTTAACATGACATAGCTCGTGAAATCTTTTTGATTCATATTAGTACTTGTCTACAATGACGCCTAACATTACGGTTGCCGAAACCTAGCACCATTGGATGTTTCGCCAAGCTACGCTATGTACGCAACAAACCTTCGGGAAGCATGTCAATTTGGGTATGCTTCCCGAAGGTTTGGTTTTATAGGCCCAGGCTGTCGAGAGGGGAGGCCGGACGGGTATGTTGCGCAACATGGGTATAGATTTCGGTGGTTTTGATGCTGCTGTGGCCCAGCAAATCCTGAATGACGCGAATGTCGGTGCCCGCTTCGAGCAGGTGCGTGGCGTAGGAATGGCGCAGCATGTGCATCGTGATGGGCCGGCGAATACCGGCCCGCTCGGCGGCCTGTTTGATGACCAGCTGCAGGCTGCGTTCGCTATATGGCTCGCCGGGCCGCTGTCCTTCAAACAGAAACGTGACGGGCTGAAACTGCCGGAACTGCTCGCGCAGTAGCTGCAGTAGGGTTTCGGGCAAGGGTAGGTCGCGGTCTTTTTTGCCTTTGCCGGCGCGCACATACAGCGCCATGCGCCGGCTGTCGATGTCGGGCGGGGTGAGGGCCAGCACTTCGCCCAGGCGCAGGCCCAGGCCACAGGCCAGCATCAGCATGGCGCGGTGCTTGAGGTTGTCGGTGCCCAGCAGCAGGTCGCGCACCTCTTCTTTTGCCAGCACCTTGGGGTTGGTATGCGGGCGTTTGGGCCGGGGCACTTCGTAGTATTGGCGCGGCTGGCCTTCCACCTGCTCGTAGTAGAACTTAATGGCATTAATGAGCGTGTTCTGGTAGGCTTCGGAAATGCCGGCCACCACGCGGCCCGCCAGGTAGTCCAGCACGTCCTGCTTGCAAAGTTCCAGGGGCAGGCGCGGCGCATGGTGCGCCAGAAAATGTAGCGCCCCCGTGGCCGTACTTCCTTACTGCGGCAGCGCCTTATAGAAAATGTAGGCGTTCAGCACCATGAAGGCGAACGCGGGCAGGCACACCAACACGCTGTCGCCAATCTTGAGCCGCACGCCCACACCCAGCAGCATGAGCAGGGCCAGCCCGCCGGCCGCAATCAGCATAATGGGGTTCACGGCCAGCCCTACCAGCAGCCCCAGCGCGCCCAGTATCTCCAGAATAACCACCAACAGGCCTTGCTTTTCGAGGCCGAAGCGCTTGAACTCGCTTTTCATGTTTGGCGATTTGAAATAGGCAATTCCGTAGCCTAAAAAAGACAGGCTGGAAAATAGCACAAGCGCAAGAAATAAACTCATTGGGAAATTAGATTGAGCGATACGGCCGCGATAAAAACGCACAGCACCAGCAGCACCAGCGAAGGCAGCCGTTTGCTCACGGGGTTGTTTACCTTGAAATGAAAGTATTGTGCCGCCAGCATAAATAAGCCCATACCCACCGCTGCCCCCAGCACCAGCGCCGGGTACCAGATGCCCACGACCAGCAGCGTGGCCAGTATTATTTTAGCGTTCCCCACCATCGTGCGGGTCAGGTCGCTCAGCCCGTACTGCTGAAATTCTTTGACGATGTTGTCGAACCGGAATATCCACACAAAGCCCACGGATAGGGCAACGACTAGCTGAGCAATGGAGGCGTAGGTGTGCATAGGACAAGGGCGTTTTTGCGGGAAAGGTGCGGGGCAGTGGCCGGCCCCGCTGCGTTCACTACAATGTGAGCAAGGCTACTGTTTTTCAGAAATAAGCAGCTTTTTTAACAAACTCCGTTAAACGTTGGGCGTGCATCGCCCTCCAACCACTGCTTTCGCCACCCTGGCGTACCTTTTAGTCGTTTGGAAGACCACGAAATACTTCTCAGGTTTCAGGACCCCGCCTCGCGCAATCTGGCGTTCAACCAGCTCGTGCGCAAGTACCAGCGTAAGGTGTACTGGCACGTGCGCAAAATGGTGGTCGACCACGCCGACGCCGACGACCTCACCCAGGACGTGTTTGTGAAAGTCTGGAAGCACCTCGAAAACTTCCGGCAGGATGCCCAGCTTTTCACCTGGATTTATCGCATCGCCACCAACGAGTGCCTGAATTTCTTGAGCAGCAAGCGGCGCAAGTTCTTGCTGCCCCTCACCGACGTGAGCGCCGAGCTGCTGGCCAAAGTCGAAGCCGACCCGGCCCTGGCCGGCGATGCCATTGAGTTGAAGCTGCAGCAAGCCATTCTGCGCCTGCCCGACAAGCAGCGGCTCGTGTTCAACCTGCGCTACTACGACGAAATGCCCTACGAGCAAATGGCCGAAGTAACGGGCACCAGCGTGGGCGCCCTGAAAGCCAGCTACCACCACGCCGTGAAAAAAGTAGAAGAATACGTGACCCGCCACACCGCCGACTAGGCACGCAGCCCAATTTATTATTCGCGTAGTTAAACGCCGCCCCCTCTTTTCCATCCAACTGCCATGAAACCTCCCTTCAAGCTCGACGCGCACCCCCGGCGGCCCCGCCCGCTGCTGAGCGAGCCGCCGGCTGACTACTTCGATAAGTTGCCGACGCGCATCATGGCCCGCCTGCCCCGGCCCGATGCTGCCCCCGCGTGGGGCTGGCTGGCCTGGTTGTCGCCGGCCCTACGCACCGGCCTGGCCTCGCTCGCCATGCTGGGCGGGTTTGCGACTTCGTTTTACCTGAGCGACGCCCCGGCAGCCAGCCCGGCGGTGGCTACCACCGCTACCAGCCTCGATGCCGTGCCGCACACCGAGCTGGTGGGCTACCTGCTCACGAGCGGCGCCCGCGTCGAAAACACCGATTTGGACGTGCTGGCCGCTGCCGACCCCGGCCTGGCCAAGGGCTTTTTGCAAGCCACCGAAGCCGAGCTGACCGACGCCCTCGACGCCCAGCCTTCCGAAGAAATCCTTTATTTATAATCTGCTCCCCACTATGTCCGTTGCTACCTCCTTTTTTCGATTGCTCAGCCTGGCGGCCCTGCTGCTGTTGCTGGCCCCCGCCGCCCAGGCCCAGCAGGGCGGTGCCCGTCGCGGCCAGCGCCTGGGCCAGCTCGAAAACGCCAAAATTGCCTTTATTACTAACCGCGTGGCCCTCACCCAGGACCAGGCCCAGAAATTCTGGCCGCTCTACAACGAATTTACCGATAAGCGCCGCGAGCTCAACCGAAACGGCCGCCTGCTGCGCCGCGACGTGACCGACGCCATGACCGACCAGCAGATTCGCGAGAACTACGCCCAGTCGTTCACCAAGCGGCAGCAGGAGCTGAACCTGGAGAAGGAATACTTTGAAAAATTCCAGAAGGTGATTTCCCTGCGGCAGGTGGCGCAGCTGTTTATCGCCGAGCGCGACTTCACCAAGGAAGTTATCAGGCGTGTGGCAGGGGCGGGCGGCGGGCGCGGCCCCGCCAGCGCCGGCAACGAAGACTAGCCCGGCCCCCTCCGCACCCCATCAGTACTTCGAGGCTGCTGCCCCCGCAGCGGCCTCGCTACTTTTGTGGGGCAACCGGAACTATCTGTCATCCCGAGCGCAGCAAAGGGCCTTCACGTCAGAACACGTGGCCGTTTATTCATTCCCGCAAACAATCGGGACGTGATAAGGTCCTTCATTGCGCTCAGGATGACAGATGGCAGCCCAGCGAAATTAACCCCCTTGATTAAGTGCATTTGACACCCCGCCAACTTTTTCTGCGCCACCAGGCCCAAACATCCGATTTTCCGCTGCTGCTGGAAATCGAGCGGGCCGAAGGCGTGTACATGTACGCCCCCGACGGCCGCCGCTACCTCGACCTGATTTCGGGCATCGGCGTGAGCAACGTGGGCCACCGCCACCC
>JAYSZD010000859.1:0-2978 GCA_043738185.1 Hymenobacter sp.
ATACCTGAACAAGCCCGAGGAGATTGACCCGGCAATCTCCAATTTCTACGCTTCCACTTACTTCAACGGCGCCGACTACAACGCCGTGCTGGTGAAGACCCGCGAGGGTCGCCCCATTAAGCTGGAAGGTAACCCGGAGTCGCCAATCACAAATGGTGGTTTGTCGGCACGAGCCCAGGCAGCAGTGTTGAGTCTGTATGACGGTGGCCGCCTGCAGAATTTTGCCATCAAGTCGGGTAACAGCCACGAGAAGGTAGAGCAGGCAGCACTCGACCAGGCAGTACGCGCCAAACTGGCTGCTACTACGGGCCGCATTGCCATAGTTTCGCCCACCATTATCAGTCCTTCCACAAAGCGGGCAATTGCTGATTTTGCCGCGCGCTACCCCAACACCACGCACGTCATGTACGACGCGCAATCGGTGACGGGCCTGCTGCAAGCCAACAACGGGGTGGTTCCTGGCTACAACTTCAGCCGGGCCAATGTTATCGTGAGCCTTGGTGCTGACTTCCTGGGTACCTGGATTTCGCCGGTTGAGTATAGCCGGCAGTACGCCATGACCCGCAAGATTAGCCGGGAGAAGCGTTCCATGTCGCGCCACTACCAGTTCGAAACGGCGATGTCGCTTAGCGGCTCGAACGCCGACATTCGGGTGCCAGTGAAGCCTTCCGAGATGGGTGCCGTAGCTGTTGCGCTGTACAACGCTGTAACTGGTGGCGGTACTTCTGCCTACAAAAATGATAAACTGACTCAGGCCGCTCGCGACCTGACCGCCAACCGGGGCGCTGGCCTCGTGGTGTCGGGTTCAAATGACCCTGCCGTTCAGGCATTGGTAGCGGCCATCAACCAGGCGCTGGGCAACGTGGGCACTACCGTTGACCTCAACGCGCCAAGCTACGTGCGTCAGGGCGACGATGCCCGAATGACCGCGCTGGTGAATGACATGAACAACGGCAGCGTTGGCGCGGTGATTTTCTACAACGCCAACCCCGTTTATAACCACCCGCTGGGCGCGAAAGTAAAGTCTGGCATTGCCAAGGTGGCTCTGACCATTTCGTTGAACGACCGGCTGGACGAAACCGGCACACTTTGCCAATACGTTGCTCCCGATAGCCACTGGCTTGAATCGTGGAATGATTACGAGCCCAAGCGTGGTTTCCTGAGCCTAGCTCAGCCCGCCATCACGCCGCTCTTTTCCACCCGTCAGGGTCAGGAAACACTGCTGCGCTGGGCTGGCAACAACACCAGCTACTACAAATACCTACGCGCTACCTGGCGCGCCATTGCCCCAACTGACTCAGCCTGGGACAAGGTGGTACACGATGGCGTGGCTACCGGCACGGCTCTGGCTGTTGCACCGGCCATGATGGCCGCTGCGATGAGCCCAGCTGCTGCAATTGCTCAGATTGGCCAAGCCCCAAAGGCCGCCGCCAATGCGGTTGAGCTGGCGCTGTATGAAAAAGTAGGCTTGGGTGCTGCTGGTTGCGAGTCCAATAACCCTTTTCTACAGGAATTGCCCGACCCGGTTTCGAAAGCTACTTGGGGCAACTACGTGGCGGTGCCCCGTAAAATGGCGGTTGATAACCAGTGGGAGCAGGGCGACGTTATCAAAGTGACGGCTAACGGCTACTCCATCGAGCTGCCCGTTCTGATTCAGCCGGGCCAGGCCAATGGTACCGTAAGCATTGCGCTGGGCTATGGCCGCACCCTAGCTGGCAAAGCCGGAAACCTAGTAGGCGCTAATGCCGCCCCGCTGGCTATGGCTACGGCCAATGGCGTGATGTTCAATAACGTGGTGACGCTGGCAAAGACTGATGCCACATCACCCATTGCCCAGACGCAGACGCATCACACCATCATGGACCGCAAGCCAGTGGTACAGGAAAATACCTTGGCTGCGTACATCAAAAATCCGAAGGAGGTAACCGAATACGAAAAGGTTTCGACGCCTGATGGTTTGGAGAAGCCCAACAAGGTTTCGCTTTGGCAGGATTATCAGTACAACAACCACCACTGGGGCATGGCTGTGGACCTTAACTCGTGCATCGGCTGCGGCGCGTGCGTGATTGGGTGCCAGACCGAGAACAATATCGCCGTAGTGGGCAAGCAGGAGGTTATCAACCGCCGCGAAATGCACTGGATGCGCATTGACCGCTACTACAGCTCGGACCATCACAAGGACGAGTTTGAGACGGTGGGCAAAGTGGGAACTTACACGGCCATGGAAGACCCTTCGGACAACCCGCAGGTGATTTTTCAGCCGATGATGTGCCAGCAGTGCAACCATGCACCCTGCGAAACGGTGTGCCCCGTACTGGCTACCACGCACAGTTCGGAAGGTCTCAACCAGATGACCTATAACCGCTGCATCGGTACCCGCTACTGCGCCAATAACTGCCCCTACAAAGTGCGTCGCTTCAACTGGTTCTCGTACTACTCCAACGAGAAGTTCGAAACCGTGAACGGCCACATGTTCACCGACCTGGGTCGCATGGTGCTCAACCCCGACGTAACCGTTCGGGCCCGTGGTGTAATGGAGAAATGCTCATTCTGTGTGCAGCGCATTCAGTTGGGTAAGCTCGAAGCCAAGAAGCAGAAGCGCCGCCCCATGGATGGGGAGATTGTTTCGGCCTGTGCCCAGTCCTGCCCAACCGAAGCCATTGTGTTCGGTGACATGCGCGACCCGAATAGCCGTATCAGCCAACTGTTGCGCCGTGAGGATGGCGAGCGGGCTTTCCACGCCCTCGAATCCATCAACGTACAGCCGAACGTGACTTATCTGACCAAGATTCGGAATGCGGAATCGGAGTTCTTTGCCAAAGAAGAGCCGGAGTACATCAAGTACGACGAGGCTAAATCTTAAAAAGCTTAATAATCACAAAATTATAAGATTATGCAGCACGTATCAGCCGTACGCGAACCGCTCGTAACCGGGGGTAAGACGTTACACGACGTAACGCAAGACATCTGCTATCAGG
>JAYSZD010000860.1:0-1211 GCA_043738185.1 Hymenobacter sp.
GGTGAAGGGAAGCCGGCGGGAACCAGGGAGGCGAATACGGGCAGCCACAACGTGGTGGTCGGCTCACCTACTTCGAGTAGTTCGATGGACGTCATGCGGTGTGGATAGGGTATTGGGCACCGCAAGTATACTAAAATAGTTAGTAGTTTGTTCGTATACTAGCGCAGCATTGCCAGTAGCAGCCCAACATCAGCCCAACATCAGCCCAGCATCAGCATACTAAAACATGGCTGCCAGGTGCTTGTATTCAACTGAAAAGGCCTTAGTGGCGCTTACTACACAACGATATGCGCCAGAACCTAGGCCACTTAGACCTTCACTAAAATAAATAGCAAGAACAGTATGAGACATTTTACGCCAGACCAGGAGTCGCTACGAGAAATCTTTGGCGCCTACATGGACAAAGGGTTGCAGTTTGAGGTGACGCCAGAGCCTTACTTCGGAGGGTACGCCCTAAAAGTGCTGTTTGCCGAGGGGAGCAACGCCTCGCCCCTGCTGCCGCTGCCGGCGGAGGAGATGCAGACGCCGGAGGCAGCGCAGCAGTGGCTGGAGCATCTGCGGGATACCAAGCTGGCGATGATTACGCGGGGGATGTTGGGGTGAGGTGTAATGGCCGGACCCTTCCTGTAAAGCCGTGGGGGCGGTGCTGGTGGCCTCTTCTGCGCTGCTGACGGCAGGGCTGGTAGCGCTGGGCGAATGCCTAATACTGACGAGTACCATCAGGATGGCAGTAGCTCACGTCCGCAGACGCATTGAGCCATTTCAATTCCACACAGTCCGATTGAAGCCGGGCGCACGTCGAAGGTCTGGGCCTTGCCGATGTAATTTCAATTCCACACAGTCCGATTGAAGCTGTTGCCGGTGTCGTGGAACCGAAGTATTTTCTTGTATTTCAATTCCACACAGTCCGATTGAAGCAGCTGATGTACGCCGTGGCCGGCCGCCGCGTGTATTATTTCAATTCCACACAGTCCGATTGAAGCGGCAAAGCTGACGGCCGAAACGTACAAGGCCCCGCGATTTCAATTCCACACAGTCCGATTGAAGCCTTGCCGGTTATCTTGCTGATGGTGGCCCCCACTCCAATTTCAATTCCACACAGTCCGATTGAAGCACGCCTACCTACCCGGCGTGAACATCTTCCAATCCTATTTCAATTCCACACAGTCCGATTGAAGCCGGCGGCCGGGGCAATCGAGCTGTAGATGTTA
>JAYSZD010000861.1:0-21698 GCA_043738185.1 Hymenobacter sp.
CGCTTTCGTCGTGCACCAGCAAGCCGCCCCAGCAGCTGCCGGCCCAGGCCACGGCCACCACCGCGGACCCCGCCGCTGCGCAATCACAGCCGCTTATCATTCGCGGGCAGGTATTTGATGGGGAGAGCAAAAACGCCGCGCAAGTCAGTGTTTTCATCAATGGCACCCAGTACGGCACCGTGACGGACGAGCAGGGCCGGTTTGAGTTGCGTATGGCGCGGGACTGGGCGCCCCTGGCCGACGGCGCGGTAGCGCTGCGGTTTGTGGGCAACCCCTTTGATTTCAAAGAGCAGACGCTGAGTTTGAACATGCGCACCACGCCGCAGCCGGGCCCTCTGGTGGTGCGCATGGAGTCGGTGCCCCGGCGCGGGCAGGTAATGGGCAAAATCCGTATGCCCGAGCCGCCGGTAGCGCCGCCGCAGAAGTAAGCAGGCAGGGCGGTGGTAGCAACCCAGCGGGTGAAGGCGCAAGCTGCCGCGCCTTCACTGCCGGGCCTGCGCGAAACTCCTCGCTATCCCAAACTTTTAGCCGCGGAAAAGCCTTGTGGGAGGGTATGAAAGTTTTGCGTTTTGCCCTGCTGCTCGTGTTGGCTTCGGCCTGCTCCATTCTCAAGCCCACTACCAAAAACGACGTTTTCCCCGGCCAGGCCCAGCTGCCGCAGGAAGAAGCGCCGCACGTAAATAACTCGCTGGAATGGTGGTATTTCACGGGGCATCTCAAGGACGTGGCCACGGGCGAGGAATTCGGCGTTGAGTACGTCTTTTTCCATTTCAGCCCCGATGGCAAAAAGGATTACCAGATGGTAAACTTTGCCCTGACCGACCCGCAAACCCAGCAGTTTCAGTACGACTACAAGCTCGATAAGCTGGCCACTCCGCTCACGGCAACGCTGCCCATCAGCTTGAGCGAAAAGAAAGACGCCCAAACCTGGACCCTCACCGGGCAGGAAGGCCGCTACCAACTGCAGGCCCGCATGGCCGCTCACGCCGGCCAAGCCATCAACCTAAGCACCACGCCCACCAAGCCGGTGCTGCTGCACGGTGGCACGGGCTACGAGCAGTACGGCCCCGTGGCCCAGGCGGGCTACTACAGCTACCCCCGCTTGGCTACCACCGGCACCATTGAAGTAGGCTGCAAAACCCATCAGGTAACTGGCGAGCTCTGGTACGACCGGCAGTGGAACTGCGGCGGCGTAAACAAGCGCAACGTGGCCTGGGACTGGCTCAGCATCCAGCTCGATGACCCCCGGGAGGAAATAATGGTCTACGCCGTGCACGACACCAAAACCGGCCAGCACATTGGCGGCGGCTCGCACTACGGTGCCCAGGGCGAAAACCTGCACCTCGCCGAAAAGGACTTCACGCTGGAGCCCCTCACGTACTGGACCAGCCCCACTTCCAAAAAGAAGTACCCCGCCACCTGGCACCTCACCGTGCCCGGCAAAGGCTACGACCTCACCATCACACCCCTGGTGCCCAACCAGGAGCTAAATCTGCGCCTGTTTAAAGTGCTGAAATTGAACTACTGGGAGGGTATGTGCCGCGTCACCGGCACCCACAACGGCAAACCCGTAACCGGTAATGCCTACGTGGAAATCACCAACCGGTGATATAGCGTGGACTCTGGGAGTCCGCGCATGGTTGGTATCGTTCGGGCAAAGCGCGGACTCGCAGAGTCCACGCTACAGGTTTTCTCTACTGATTGAGGACGATGCGGAACGTGGTGCCGCGGCCCACTTCGCTCCATTTCACGAAGAGGCGGCCTTCGTGGTAGTTCTCGATGATGCGCTTGGCCAGGGCCAGGCCGAGGCCCCAGCCGCGCTTTTTGGTGGTGAAGCCGGGCATAAATATGCTTTGCAGCTTGTGGCTGGGAATGCCCTTACCGGTGTCGGTAATATCGACGGCTACTTGCTGGGGCGGGGCGCCGCGCCGGTACCAGCTGCGGCGGGTGCGCACCCGCCGCAGGTGCAGCGTGATGGAGCCGCGCCCGTTCATGGCGTCAACGGCGTTTTTGCAGATGTTTTCGATGACCCAATCGAACAGCGGCACGTTGATGCGGGCCGGCGTATCGAGCGGCAGGTCCGATTCGATGGTGAAAACTACCTTTTTGGAAACCCGGCTTTGCAGGTATTCGATGGCATTGCGGGTGGTGCGGTACAAGTTTTCATCCTTCAGCACGGGCACCGAGCCGATGTTAGAGAACCGCTCGGTGATGATTTCCAGGCGTCGGATGTCCTTGCCCAACTCTTCCACAATGGGCTCGTCTTTGAACCGGTCGGAGTCGCGCAGGTAATTCTGCCAGCCCACCAGGCTGCTGAGTGGGGTGCCCAGCTGGTGGGCGGTTTCCTTGGCCAGGCCCACCCACACGCGGTTTTGCTCGGCCCGGCGCGACGAGCTGAACGCGAAATAGGCAATGATGCCCAGGCAGCCAATCACCACGAGCTGTACCAGCGGGTAGGTGCGCAGCTGTTGCAGCAGCACCGAGTCGCGGTAATAGATGTAGTTGACCTGCCCGGCCCCAAACTTCACCACAATGGGCGGGTGCTGTTGCTTCATGAGCTGCAGTTCGCTCTGCATTAGCCGCACCGAATCGGCCTCCGACAAGTGGGCGGGAATGGTGATGTTCTTGGCCGCGATGGCATTGGTGCCGTCGCTGAGAATCACCGGAATGGTGGCGTTGGCATTTACTATCTCGCTGAAAACGAATAAGGTGTTCGAGTCCTGCTCGGAGTTGATGATGAACTCCTGCGCCTTGGCATACAGCTGAATCTGCTGCTGCTCCCGTTCCGATACCCGTTGCACCAGCAAATTGGTGTACACCACGGTAGCCGCCCCAATCAGCAAGGCCATGACAGCCACCAGAATTTTGAGGCGGGACTTTTGGTCGTAAATCGGAATCATTCAGTAGTGGTTAGTGGATAACGGTTAGCGGTTAACGTTCATCGGTCAGCATTGCTGCAATTCACCGTTAACCACTAACCGTTAACCAACACCGCTTCGCTGGCCGCAATTTCCTGCAGGATGCTGTACACCACGTCGGGCGTTTCGGCATTTACCAGGCTGGTGCGCCAGGACTTGGCGCCTTCTAGGCCGCGGAAATAGTGCGCATAGTGGCGGCGCATTTCAAAGATGCCCACTTTCGGACCTTTCCACTCTACGCTTTTGTCGAAGTGCATCTGGCACATGGCCACCCGCTCTTCCAGCGTGGGCGGGGCCAGGAGCTGGCCGGTGGCCACGTAGTGCTTTATTTCGCGGAAAATCCAGGGGTAGCCAATGCTGGCGCGGCCCACCATCACGCCGTCCACGCCGTAGCGGTTTTTGTATTCGAGGGCTTTCTCGGGTGAGGTGATGTCGCCGTTGCCGAAGATGGGAATGTGGATGCGCGGGTTGTCCTTAATCTTGGCAATGAGGCGCCAGTCGGCCTCGCCTTTGTAGAGCTGGGCGCGGGTGCGGCCGTGCACGGTGAGGGCCGCAATGCCGATGTCCTGCAGGCGTTCGGCCACTTCCTCCACGTTTTTGGTGCCCTCGTCCCAGCCCAGGCGGGTTTTCACCGTCACGGGTAGGTGGGTGTTGCGGATGACGGCGGCCGTCATCTCCACCATCTTGGGGATGTCCTGGAGCAGGGCCGCGCCGGCGCCGCGGCAGGCCACCTGCTTCACCGGGCAGCCGTAGTTGATGTCAATCAAATCGGGCCCCACTTCGGTGCTGATGGCCGCGCATTCGCCCATCGTTTCCACATCAGACCCAAACAGCTGGATGCCAATGGGCCGTTCATAGTCGAAAATGTCCAGCTTCTTGCGGCTCTTGGCCGCCGCTCGAATCAGGCCTTCCGAGGAAATAAATTCGGTGTACATCAAATCGGCCCCGTTGGCCTTGCACACCGCGCGGAAGGGCGGGTCACTCACGTCCTCCATGGGGGCGAGCAGAAGCGGGAAGTCGGGCAGGGTAATATTGGGACCGATGTTGACCACAGATTTAACGGATTTTAGCGGATTAAAACAGATTTTTTGTGGTTCCGCGCTGGTACGCGGGCTCAGGCAATGACAACGCGTAAACGCGGATTCCTACAGATTTAACGTCCTTTGCCAAACAAAGACAGAACGGCGGAAGGGCACGGAAAAGGAGCGGAACCACAAAAAATCCGTTCCATCCGCTAAAATCTGTTAAATCTGTGGTCAAATTTACGTCCTACCCAACTAGTCCCCGTCCATGAAAGGTTTCCTGCCGCGCACCTTGCACCCCGGCCTCCAGATATTGATGCTCGTGGTGCTGATGGTGGTCGGGGCCTGTCTGGGCTACGCTATTATTTTCGGGGTAGCGCTGAAAGGCTACGGCCTTTCCCTGCCGGAAGTGCAACAGGTGATGACTTCCCCCATGACTCACCCGCAGGGCTGGAGTATCCTGATGATGGCGCAAGGAGTGCTGCTGTTTTCGGCTTTTGCGGGGGGCTCGCTGCTGCTGGCTTCGGCCATGGGCTACGGCTGGGCCGAGTATTTCAATGCGCGCCGGCTGGGGGCGGCGTGGTGGCTGCTGGCTGTGGCCGGGCTCATTGTGGTGATTCTGCCCTTCATGTCCAGTATCGTGGCCTGGAACGCCGACGCGCGTTTTCCGGCTTTCCTGCATGATTTCGAGGTGTGGGCGCGTACCAGTGAAGACCGGGCCCAGGGCCTCACCAAATTCCTCACCCGCTTCAATACGACAACGCGGTTTCTGGTAGGCGTGGTGGTGGTGGCCGTGGTGCCGGCTGTTGCCGAGGAATTGGCGTTTCGGGGCGTGATTCAGAAAAACCTGGTGCGCTGGTTCTCGCCGCACGTGGGCGTGTGGCTGGGAGCGGCGATTTTCTCTGCCATTCACATGCAGTTTTTTGGGTTTGTGCCCCGGTTTGTGCTGGGGCTAGTGCTGGGGTATCTGTACCTCTGGAGTGGTAACATTCTGGTTTCCATGGCTGCGCACTTTGCCCAGAACGCCTTCCAGCTTCTTATTGTGTACCTCACCCAGCGCGGCCTGTTTGGCTGGGGCTTCGACCCCGACTCGACCGAGGCGCTGCCCTGGACGCTGGTGGTGCCCTCGGCGCTGCTCTCCGCCGGCCTGCTCTACTTCCTGTACCAGCGCATGACGGCCCCCGCCCCGCCCACCCAAATGCTCACCCTCAGCCACGACGGCGTGAAACGAACGGCGTAGCGGCGCATCTTTGCGCTTCGCCGCCGAACGGCAATTCGAAACGACCAAGCCGGCGTTGTTCTACTACTATTTCCAACGAAGAGACGCACGATTATGTCTCTATATTCCTTCCGATTTGCCCAACGCTACGCCTCCGATTACCCCCGCCTTACCCGACGCCACCGGTAAAAAGTCCGGGCCCAGTGACCTGGGCCAGCGGGCCATTTACGCTTCCATCGGGGCAGCCATGCTGCTGGGTAGCGTGTGGTTCAGCGCCTGGAGCTTCGCCTTGTTCTTCGCGGCAGTGCAGGTGAAAATGCTGCTGGAGTTCTACCGCATGATGCGGGCGGGTGGCTACGCGCCGGCCAAGTGGATAGGGGTAGGGGCGGGGCTATTGATTTTCGCAGGTTTACACAGTCTGGCCGGCATTGGCCACTACTTGGGTTTGCCTCAGAGCGGCAATTACACAATTCTCCCCCCAATTTCAGTTTCAGCCAACTTCTTCGACAAAGAATATTTTATTTTTTACGTTTTGCCAAAAACGTATGTCCTGTTCTATGCAGCGGTACTGATTGTGCCAGTGGGGCTGGTGCTGCGAGAGATTCGACGGTGGCCAAAAGGCGGACAACCCTTCGTCAATATTGCGATAACCTACGGCGGACTATTCTACGTGAGTCTTTCAATGAGCTTGCTAAATTCCATTGCTTTCTCGAACAATGGCTACGACTACCGCCGCATTTTCGGCCTGCTCTTCCTCGTCTGGGCTTCTGATATTGGTGCTTACGCGGCCGGAAGAACCTTCGGCAAGCGCAAATTGGCCCCCAGCATTTCGCCTGGCAAAACCTGGGAAGGCTGGGCCGGCGGCTTCCTGCTCACGCTGGCTGTGGGCTGGGCCCTGAAGTTTATGCTGCCCGATGTGCCGCTGGCGCACCTCCTCGTAGCCGCCGGCGTGGTAGCCGTGTTCGGCCCTATCGGCGACCTGGCCGAATCCATGCTCAAGCGCAGCGTGGGCGTGAAGGACTCGGGCACGTTCATGCCCGGCCACGGCGGGCTGCTCGACCGCTTCGATGCATTTCTGCTGGTGCTGCCGGTGCTGGCGCTGCTGCAGTTGCTGGCTAATTAGCCGTTGACTTTTTTTTGGTGTAAATGCTACTAGCTGATGGCTAAAAGCTAGCGGGTAATCAACGTACCTTTGCGGCCCTAAACCTCCGGTACACTCCCACCCAACACTTTCCCACCCCAATCCGAATGGCAGCCCACCACACCGTGTACAAAGAACCAGCCCCGATTCTGGACCGCGAAAACCCCCTGGAATCCATGATGTCGCGCTTCAATATCGCGGCCGATATCCTCGGGCTCGACGACGCCACGTACAACGTGCTGAAAGTAGCCGACAAGCAGGTTATCGTCAATATTCCGGTGACGATGGACGACGGCCACATCCGCGTTTTCGAAGGCTACCGCGTTATTCACAACACCATTCTGGGCCCGAGCAAGGGCGGCATTCGCTACGACAAAAACGTGCACCTCGACGAGGTGAAAGCCCTGGCCGCCTGGATGACCTGGAAGTGCGCCGTGGTTGACATTCCCTACGGCGGCGCCAAGGGCGGCATCATCTGCGACCCCACCACGATGAGCGCCGGCGAAATCGAGCGTATGACCCGCGGCTACACCCTGGCTTTGAAGGATATTTTCGGCCCCGACCGCGACATTCCGGCCCCCGACATGGGCACCGGTCCCCGCGAAATGGCGTGGCTGATGGACGAGTTTTCCAAAACCAACGGCATGACCTCGCCGGCCGTGGTCACCGGCAAGCCCCTGGTAATGGGCGGCTCGCTGGGCCGCACCGAAGCCACCGGCCGCGGCGTGATGGTCTCGGCCCTGGCCGCCCTCAAAAAGCTGGGCCTGAATCCCAATGAAGTCTCGGCGGCCATTCAGGGCTTCGGCAATGTGGGTTCCTGGGCTGCTATTTTGCTGCACGCTGAGGGTGTGAAAATTAAAGGCGTATCCGATATTTCGGGGGCTTACTGGAACGAAGACGGCATCAACATCGACGAAGCCGTGGCGTATAAAAACGCGCACAACGGCCGCCTCGAAGGCTTTGCTGGCGCCACGCCCATGAACGCCGACGACCTGCTGACTTCCGACGTAGACGTGCTGGTGCCCGCTGCCGTGGAAGATGTAATCACCGAGCACAACGCGCACAAAATCAAAGCCAAGCTCATCGTGGAAGGTGCCAACGGCCCTACATCGGCCTCGGCCGACTCCATTATCAATGACAAAGGCATCATGGTGGTGCCCGACATCCTGGCCAACTCCGGCGGCGTCACGGTTTCCTACTTCGAGTGGGTGCAGAACAAGCAGGGCTTCAAATGGAGCCTGGACATGGTGACCGACCGCGCCGACCGCATCATGAACGACGCCTTCGAAAAGGTGTACCAGACCAGCCAGAAATACAACGTGCCGATGCGCATCGCGGCCTACGTCGTGGCCATCGACAAAGTAGCCCAGACCTACAAGTTCCGCGGCGGCTTCTAGAATCACTGATTTTCGCTGATTGACATTGATTTCGCTGATTATCTTGTGGCTCCGGTTAAGTGTAACTTAAGCTGTACAGCCAAAAAAGTGGATTGGCACGGGCCACCTGGTCGGTACCATTTCTGTTTTTGACCGTAATTTGCCCCACCAGGCAGAAAATGCCGTAAGGTCCTTGTGCGCCGATTGACGCTGTCTAAATCAGCGAAATCAATGTCAATCAGCGAAAATCAGTGATTATGAAAATTCATAAAGAAGGAAGACGCATTCTGTTCGTTACGCTGCTGGTACTGCTGGCGCTTAATCTGCTGATATTCAATTTAAATAAAGGTGGCGATTTGGTCAATCGGCTGTTTGCCGGGGCCACAGTTATTGTCTTTTTGCTGATTCTGCAATTTTTTCGCAGCCCGTTCCGGCACTTGTTCACCCACGAGGATTTGCTGTTGGCGCCGGCCGATGGCAAGGTCGTGGTGATTGAAAACGTATTCGAGCCCGAGTATTTTGAGGATGAGCGCAAGCAAATCAGCATCTTCATGTCGCCCATCAACGTGCACATCACCCGCAACCCGATTTCGGGACTGGTGAAGTATTTCAAGTACCATCCCGGCAATTACCTGGTGGCCTGGCACCCTAAAAGCAGCACCCAAAACGAGCGCACCACCGTGGTGGTGGAAAGCGACGCCGGTGCGCTGGTGCTCTTCCGGCAGATTGCCGGCGCCATGGCCCGGCGTATTGTCTGGTACGTGAACGAGGGCGACGAAGTGACGCAGGGCGAGGAATTCGGCTTCATCAAATTCGGTTCCCGCGTCGATATGTTCGTGCCCATGGACACTGAAATAAAAGTAGAGCTGGGCCAGAAAGTGAAAGGCGGCAGCACCGTGATTTGCCAGCTAAAGGTCTGAACCGCGGATTTATCGGATTCGTCGGATTCGTCGGATTTTGGTGACGACGTGAGTGAGCACATCGAATGCCACTGAATGCTACAAAAAAAGGCCACTCACTGAGCGGCCTTTTTTTGTTGACTAATTTTTATGTTTTTTAACCAGAAAGTCCACAAAATGTCGTCACCAAAATCCGATGAATCCGATAAATTCGCGGTTCAGACAAGTACGTGCGGCACGAATTCCGACAGGTTGGTGATGAGCCCGGCTTCGCGGCGGAAGCCGATGGCGCAGGCTTCACCGGCCCAGAAAACGCCGGCCTGGTACCGCCGGCCCTGCGCATCAGTCGGCAATTCGGCCCAGCGCTGGTAGAGCTGCGGCTGCTGGGCAAAATCACCGGGGATTTCGGTGCTGGTGTGGCCATCGGGCTGAATTTCGGTCACGTTTTGACCCTCTCGTCCCAATACCGGCTTGCGAATGTGGTGGCCGGGCATGGTGCGCAAGCTGGATTCGAGCAGCAGCGGGTGGTGCGGGAACTGGCTCCACAGGTGCGCAAGCAGGGCCTTGCTCTGGAATATCAGGGTGTAGGCCGGGTTGGCCGTTACCACGTCGCGCGTGAGTTGCAGGTGGGTGAGGTCGGTGGTAAGCTCCGGTTCTTCCTCGGCCAGAATCTCCCAGGGCACGAGCTTGAAGAGAAAATCGAATTTCTGCCACTGGTCCGGGGCAGTTTCGGCCCAGACCCCTCGGTCTTCGCCGGCCACCGACACCTTCATGTCATCGACGGCACAGATGTAGAAATCGGCAAAGCCGGCGGCCTGGGCGGCTTCGGCCAGCACGGCGCAATTGGCCTCGTCTTCGGCACTGTCGGGCAGGTGCACCAGCAGCAGCGTGGCCTGCCGGTCAATATTGAGGGTGCGCCAGTGGCGGAACTGGTCTTCGAGGCATTCGAACAAGCCGTTGGCCTGGCGGTCTTCGTCGGTCTGGCCGGCAGCCACGAGGCTGGCCCACTGCACCACGCTGGTTTCGGGCAGACTAGTGGCGGTGTCGGCGTTGAACTCCAGCAGCTTGGGGCCATCCGGGGTCAGGGCCAGGTCGAAGCGGCCGTAGAGGTGCCAGTGCCGCTCGTCGTTCCAGGAGTGGCGCACGGCCTCCCAAAGGTTGGCGGGGATGGCCAGCTGCTGCAAAAACGCATCCGGCATCGGGTCCGGAATGGATTCCACCAGCATGTCGTAGAGCGTATCGGCCGCCTGCAGCAGTATTTCGGCTTCGCTCTCGGAGAGCTGCACAGCTTCACGGGCCACGTAGTTCTGGCAGGCTTCTTCGATGGCCCAGTCCCAGCCCAACGCGCGCACAGCGGGCGAAACATCGCCGGTCAGGGGCAGTAAATCAATTTTCATTTAACAGTTATCGTTTAACAATCAGTAGATTGGCTTATGCATTGCTTGGAGAGCGGTTGAGGTTTGTTAAATGGTATTGGATGCCTGTTGAATGAAAATCATCCGCCAAAACCCCGCGAGCTGCTACGGCTGCCGAAGCCGCTGCTGCGTCCGGCGGGTGCGCTGCTCCGGATGCCTGGCCGCGGGGCCGTGCGCGCCGTGGAGCGGCTTTCCGAGATGCCGGCGTTGGCGGATGTGCCGGCGCCGCTAAAGCCCCGGCCGAAGAAACCCCGGCCGGTCTGGCGCTCGCGGGCCACGTTGGCGCGCCAGCCCTGGTTGCGCTGGAGGATGCCGGAGTTGCCATAGGCGCCCATGTTTGGGGTGAGGAAGCGGCCCGCCATGTAGCCGATGCTGCTCCACATGAGAATGTCCATCATGCCGGTGCCGCCCATGCGGTTTTCGGGGTTGGCGCGGCTGTATTCCTGCATTTTGCCCTGCAAAGCCTGGCCTTGCAGGGTATCCACTTTGCCGTCGAAGTGGCGCAGTACGGCGGCCACTTCTTCTTTGCCCGCCGGCCGCTCGGCCGTAATTTTCCACTCGCCGGGTTTTATCTCGGTCATTTCCGTGATGACGCCCTGGCTGTAGGTTTCGCCGCCCCAGGCGGCTTCGGCACCGTTGCCGCTGCTTTGGCTGTCGCTGTTGTCGCTGGAGCAGGCGGGCAGCAGCAGGCCAAAGCTGCTGGCGGCGGTGAGGAGGAGCACGTTGCGGCGCCAATCGCCGAGGGGATGAAAATGCTTTTTCATGGTAAGCAACTGGGAAGGAGGGGAGCAGCGAAAATACTAAGAAGGCGTTAGAACCAGCGGCTGGCCAGCTGCATGAGCTGTTCCAGCGCAGTCTGGTCATCGTGGTCGAAGTCGTTGAGCTGGTCGCTGTCCACGTCGAGCACGGCCACTACCTGACCGTTTTTGATAATGGGCACCACAATCTCTGATTTGGAATCTGAGCTGCACGCAATGTGGCCGGGAAATGCCTCCACATCGGGTACCAGTAGGGTTTGGGCCTGGGCCCAGCTGGCTCCGCACACGCCCTTGCCGTGCCGGATGCGTGTGCAGGCAATGGGTCCTTGAAACGGCCCGAGCACCAGCTCGTCGCCCTTCACCACATAGAATCCAACCCAGAAAAACCCAAACGCCTGCCGCAGCGCGGCGGCCGTATTGGCCAGGTTGGCTGTCAGGTCGGGCTCATCGGTGGTCAGGGCTTCGATTTGGGGGAGCAGCTGGCGGTATTGCTCCGCTTTGGTGAGCGTGGTATCGAGGGTGAGGTTTTCAGCCATGATTTAGTTGTCAGTTGGTAGTTGATGGGTGTGAATTGATGGTCGCGTAAGGTTATCGGCAAGTCTTTCAACTGATAATTAGGAACCGGCAACGATGAGCATTATTCGTTCACGTACCAGAACAACTCATCGGGCCCAACGTTCCGCCGCTCGCGCAAAGCCGTGAGGCCCATGCGCGGCGCGGCAATGCCCTGGCCCAGTCGCAGCGGTGCGCGGAATACCCGGATTTCATCCCACAGCCCGGCATTCAGCAGTGCGTTGAGGACCGTGGGGCCGCCTTCCACCAGCACCGACTGAATCTGCCGTTCATACAGGTCGGCTAGCACCTGGGGAATGAGGTTGTCGGCTTCGGACAAGGTGACGAGGTCGAATTTGGTGGCCTGTCGGGGCTGGCGGTAGGTGTAGATGAGCGTGGGCTGCGAGCCATCGAGCAGGTTGTGGGTGGGCGGCAGGCTCAGGTTTTTGTCGATTACCAGCCGCGTGGGCTGGGGGCCGGGCCAGTCGCGCACGCTCAGGCGGGGGTTGTCGTGCAGGGCCGTGCGTGTGCCCACCAGAATGCCCTGCTCCTCGGCCCGCCACTTATGGGTGAGCAAGCCCGCTTGCGGCCCGCTGATTTGCACCTGTTGGAAATAGCGCCCGGCCAGAAAACCGTCGGCGGTTTCGGCCCATTTCAGCACCAGATACGGCCGCTTTTTCTCGTGAAAGGTGAAAAAGCGGCGGTTAAGCCAGCGGCCCTCCTCAGCCAGTACGCCGGTGTCTACTTTGATGCCGGCCGCGCGCAGCTTCTCGATGCCGCGCCCCGCCACCAGCGGAAACGGGTCCTCGTTGCAGATTACAACCTCGCGCACACCTTTGGCAATGAGCAGGTCGGCGCAGGGCGGGGTTTTGCCGTGGTGGGCGCAGGGTTCCAGTGTCACATACACCCGGCTTTCGGGTAGTAGCGTCGGGTCGGCCACGGTTGCCAGCGCGTGCACCTCGGCGTGGGGGCCGCCGTGCTGCTGGTGCCAGCCCTCGCCAATGATGCGGCCCTGATGCGTCACTACGCAGCCCACCAGGGGGTTGGGGCGCGCATAACCGGTGCCGAGCTGTGCCAAATCCAGGGCGCGGCGCATGAAAAAAGCATCTTCTGAATTCATGGCGCGAAGGTAGCGCGTGGCCCCGGCCCGGCCCCGGCTTTACCTTTGGCCTGATGACCATTCGCCAGCTCACTACCGACCTCGCCCTGGCGCTCGAAGCCGCCTACCCCGGCCCCGAAGCCGCTGCCATTGCCGCCCTGGTAGCCGAGCACCTGCTGGGCCTGGACGCCCTGCAACGCCTGATGGCCGCCCGGCAGCCGGCGCCCACCGGCGCCCTGGCCGCGCTGCCTGCCCTGCAAGCCCGGCTGCTGGCTCATGAGCCCGTGCAGTACGTTCTGGGCCGGGCACACTTCGCCGACATGGAGCTGGAAGTGACGCCCGCCACCCTCATTCCGCGCCCCGAAACCGAGGAATTGGTGCAGCTTATCGGGCAGGAGCAGGCGGGCCGGACCGGCTTGCGGGTGCTGGACGTGGGCACCGGCTCCGGTTGTCTGGCCCTGGCGCTGGCCCGGCTGCTGCCCGTCGCCCAGGTGCTGGCCGTGGATATTTCGGCCGAGGCCATAGCTGTGGCCCGGCGCAACGCGGCCCGTTTCGCGCCGGCAGTCGCTTTTGAGCAGGTTGATATTTTGGACGGGTTGCCGGCCGGCCTCGCGCCCGGCACGCTTGATGTGCTGGTGAGCAACCCGCCCTACGTGCGCGAAAGCGAGCGGCCGCTGATGCGCGAAAACGTGCTGGCCTGGGAGCCGGCCACCGCTCTATTCGTGCCCGACAACGACCCCATGCTCTTCTATCGCCGCCTGGCCGAAGTGGGGCGCGAGTTGCTGAAGGCAGGCGGTAGCCTCTACCTCGAAATCAACGAAGCGCTGGGACCCGAAACGGCAGCCTTGCTTCAGGCTCCGGATTTTACCGAAGTCCGGATAGTGCCCGATATGTTTGGGAAGCCGCGCATGGTGCGGGCCGTGCGGGGCTAGCGGGGCAGCTGGCGCACGAAGCGCGCCAGGGCCTCGCCTACTGCCGGCTGGTTCTCGAGCAGCCCGTTGTGGCGGCCGGGCAGCAGCACCACCTGCTGCCTCGCAAACCGGAAACCCTCGTGCTGCGGGCCGGTCACGGCATCGGCCTGGCCGGGCAGCACCAGCACGGGCATGTTGAGTCCAAGCGTAGCGGCGGTGAAATCTTCCAGGTAGCCGTCGATGACGCCGGGGCGGTAGAGGGAGGCGGCGAAATCGTGGTTGCCGGCGGGCTGGCGGCGCATTTCGCGCGCTACTCGCGCCGCCGTCGAATCGGAGGTGTACATGAGCCGGTCCATCAGGTGTTGCTGGTTGAGCAGTGCCATCACCATCCCAAAACGCTGGGGCAAGGGCGCAGCAGGGTCCAGCGGGGGGCGGGTGGCGGCAGGCAGCAGGGCGTAGCCGTTGGTGGCGAGGCTTTCCATCGAAGCAGGCAGGTTCAGAATACTGTTGCTGAGCACCAGGCCCAGGGTGTGCTGTGGGTATTGTCGGGCGTAGGCCGTAGCAATGAGGCCGCCGAAAGAGTGCGATATTAGTACCCATTTGTCGACGTGCAATTGTTGGCGCAGCTCCTCCAAATCCTGCACCAGGCGGGGCAGGCCGTAGGCCCCATCGGGCGCGCTGGCCGAGCGTCCGCTGCCGCGCTGGTCGAGGTAAATCATCTGGAAGTGCTTCTCTAGCAGGGGGCCGGCCAGGGTTTCCTGCACGGCCGCGCCCGCACCCGGCCCGCCGTGCACAAACACGCAGGGCCGGCCCTGACCTGCCACCCGCACGTACAGCCGCACCCCGTCGGCAGTAGTGACGGCGGGCGTGCCGTTGGCTAATACCTGGGCGTTGGCGAGGCCGTGGGCCAGCAGCAGAATGAGAATCGACAACAGGGCTTGGCGGAGGAGGGATGGTGTTTTCATGGTCCAAAAGTGGGCTTCGGCATTACCCGATGAAAACAGAAGTTACCCAAGCGTGGCAATCAGCCGACGAATTGTTGCGGCATGGTGATGAGCGGGCCGCATCAACTCCCCAAAAAGCCCGCGCTGCCGGGGAAGCAGCGTGCGCCGCGCTGCATCGTTTTTGATACTGACTGAGTTACTTGCGCAGGAAATCCTTTCATGCTTCTTCCAGAGTCAGCTTATGCCCGTACTTACTATTCTCGACGAAAATGCCAGCGGTAGCATTCTGCACCGGCTGGAGCTGGAAATCAGCCAGGAGATGCTCACCGTGGGCGAGCTGATTGCCCGGCGCGTGCACGACGAAGTGGCGGCCTACAACGAACGCCAGACCGGCGTGTTCCAGGGCCTCGTCCAGCCCACCGAATCGGAGCGGGTGCTCAATGGCTACCAGCTGCGGTCCCGCAAGTTGATTGATGCCGAGCAGCAGGTGTACCGCGCCCTGGAGGCGTTTCAGCAAAACGGCTTTTTCATCCTCGTGAACGACCGGCAGGCCGAAAGTCTGGACGAAGAAGTGTGGCTGGGCGAGGGCGCTACGGCCAGCTTTTTGAAGCTCACGCCACTGGTGGGCGGCTGAAGCATGGGACTGCTCGACCAATTTCTCGCCCTCTTCACCCGCCCTGTCCCCATATCTACTATGACCAAGAAAGAATCATTAAATCCACCCGTTGCCAACGTGGCAACCGCCGAGTTCGGCGACCTCCAAGGGGTGATATCGGAACTGGTGGCCCAGATGCTGGACAAAAGCTACAGTACCAAGCTCACCGAGCTACCCGCCTACCAAGCCGTGCGGGCGCAGGACGCCGCCTACCAGGGCCGGGTGGCGCTGGCCCTAGCCACGGCCATGAACCATTGTACGCCAGCCGACTACCGCGCTAGTTACGCCCTGGGAGAACTGCTGGGAGCGTTGATGCGTGGGACGTTGGGGCTGACCGAAGATGATTACCTGCGGCTGTTCCAGCTCTACAAATTGGCGTTTTCGGCGACCGTCCCTTCACCGTACCTGTGGCCGTATTTTCCGGTCGCCCTTACGTTGGCCCAAGTGAGCCGCTTGGCGAAAAAGCAGGGTCGGCTCGGCCAACCTATGCGGGAGTACCTGGGTCAGTTACTGCGCTACAGTGCGACCGGTCAGGGTGATTTAATCAAAATCCGGCTCAAAACGCAGGAAATTCTGAACCTGGCTGGCGAAAAACAAGCGCCCACTGTGGTGTTTGTGGAGGGCGACCCGTTCGGTAAGCAACTCAATCAGTTCCTGGCCGGCCTCGACCCATCGGCTGCCCCCGCGTGGGTCTCGTTGCTTCAGCTCTGGCAGAAGGCCACCACCGGTCAGCCCACGGCCAAGATACGCAAAGAGCTGGACGCCGCTATTGCGGCCATCGGTCCCGATGCCGTGCGCCAACAGGGTCGTGTCTGGCTGCAATTGCTGGCCGATGTATCAGTAGTGGGGCAGCCGCAGGTGCATGAGTATGGCGACGGCACCGTTTATAACTACTCCACTTGGGACTTCGTGACAGCATCCAACGCCACTGCGGCCAAGGGGCTGGTGTGGACAATGCAAACGGTGGCTGACCGGGCGCTGTTGGAACTACTGACTACTCTGGCGGCCAAATGCTTCCGCAAGATTCCGGGTAAGGGGCCGTTGGCGGTGGGCCTGGGCAATGCCTGCCTGCTGGCGCTTTCGCAAAACGGCCTGCCGGGCGTGGCGGCGCTGGCGCGGGTGCGAGGCAAAATCCGGCAGACCAACACCCAGGAGCTGATTGCCAAGTACATTGCCCAGGAATCGGAGAAGCTGGGCGTGAGTCCGGCCGAAATTGAAGACATGGCCGCACCCGATTTTGGGTTGGAGAATGGCCGACTGGTCGAGGAGTTTGGCGACTACACCGCCATGCTCATCCTGGCCGATGGCAAGGCCGAAGTGCAGTGGCAGAAAGGCGACAAGCCCCTCAAAAGTGCTCCCGCCGCCCTCAAAGCCACCCACGCCGCCGAGCTGAAGGAGCTGAAAGCCGCTCAGACCCAGGCCCAGCAAACCTACACCGCCCAGCGCGACCGCCTCGACCGCGGCTTTGCCGACGAGCGCCGGATTCCCTGGCCTTGGTTTGCGCAGTATTATTTCCACCACGGGCTGCTGAGCCTGCTGGCCCGCCCGCTTATCTGGCGTCTGCATCGGCCCGATGGCACCGCGCAGGATGCTATTTACCAGGATGATGCATGGCAGGATGCCCACGGCCAGCCCGTGCCTGCGCCCACCGCCGATACCAGCTTGCAGCTCTGGCACCCCGTGCTGGCTCCGGCCGCCGAGGTGCTGGCCTGGCGCGGGCTGCTCGAAAACCGCCAGCTGCGGCAGCCGCTCAAGCAGGCATTTCGGGAGGTGTACCTGCTCACGCCGCCCGAGGAGCGCACCAGCACCTATAGCAACCGCATGGCGGCGCACATTCTCAAGCAGCACCAGTTCAATAGCTTAGCCAAGCTGCGCGGTTGGCGCTACCGCCTGCTGGGCGCCTACGACAAGGGCTACGATTCGGAAATTGCCAGTCTGCCGCTGCCCGCCGCTGGCCTCACGGCCGAATTTTGGGTGAGCGAGGTGTATGCCGACGGCGAGTGGAACGACACCGGCATCTACAACTACGTCAGCACCGACCAGATACGCTTCACGCGGGCCGACGCGCCGGTGCCGCTGCCCAAGGTGCCGCCGCTGGCCTTCTCGGAAGTAATGCGCGACGTGGACCTGTTCGTGGGCGTGGCCAGCGTGGGCAACGACCCGCAGTGGCGCGACAACGGCGGTCTGGCGCAGTTCCGCAACTACTGGGAAAGCTACAGCTTCGGCGACCTGAGCGAAGTGGCCAAAACCCGCAAGCTGGCCCTGGAGCGCCTGGTGCCGCGCCTGAAAATCGGGAAGGTGAGCGAAATCAAGGGGAATTTCCTGGTGGTGAAGGGCCACCGGCACGTCTACAAAATCCACCTTGGCTCGGGCAATATTCTCATGGAGCCCAATGACCAGTACCTGTGCATCGTGCCCGACCGCTCGGCCAAAACGCTGGGCAACAGCGGCGTATTCCTGCCTTTTGAAGGCGACGCGGTGCTGTCCATCATCCTCAGCAAAGCCCAACTGCTGATGGAAGACGACAAGATTACGGATACTACGATTTTGCGTCAGTTGTAGTCCTGTAAGTGGTTTTTTCTTATGCCGATAACTCGTCCTGTTAGTTTTCTCTGGTTACTGGCCCTTGCGCTGCTGGTGGGTTGTGAGCCTGAGCAGCCCGCTACTCGTATCACCGCAGCCAACTACCTGACAGCCATCCCCGACCCGAAAGCGTTGGGCGAGCGCTACGTGAGCGACCCCGACGCACTGCTGCAACCCGGTACGGCCGACGTCCTCAACGCCCGCCTCGACAGTCTCGACCAGAGCGGCCGGGCGCACATCGACGTGGTGCTGGTGAAGAGCATCGGGGAGCAGGTGCCCAAAACGGCGGCCACCGCGCTGTTCAACCAGTGGAAAATCGGGGATAAGATAAAAGACAACGGCCTGCTGCTGCTGCTGGTGATGGACCAGCGCCGCATCGAATTTGAAACCGGCTACGGCCTGGAGGCCGACCTGCCCGACATCATCTGCTACCGCATGCAGCAGGAGTACATGGTGCCCGAAATGCGGGCCGGGCGCACCGATGCGGCCGTGCTGGCCGGCGTGGCGGCTCTCATTCGCAAGCTGGGCGGGGCCACGCCAGCCGCTGTTCCGCTCACCCTCGACCAGCGCATCGACAGCCTGAAGCGCGACCGCAGCGCGCAACTCCCGGAAAGCAGGAGCCGGCCGGACGAAGAACCAGTGTCGGCGCCGGGCCTGGGCTACGCGCTGCTGGTGCTGTTGTACCTGGTGCCGCTGCTGCTGGCGCACGGTTATTTTCTGTGGCGGTATGCCCGCACCCGGCAGCCCGAGTGGCAGGCCCTAAGCCGGCACGAGCAGTATCAGGCATTAGCCAAAATCCACCACAATCTGGGATTCACAGCCTGGCTGTTTCCGCTAGGACTGGCTTGGTACTGGCCTTGGCACCGTCGCCGCCTGACCTTGCTGCGCGACGACGCCTATACCTGCCCCATCTGCGGCCAGTCCATGCGCCGCCTCGACCCGACCGCCGAAAAACCACACCTGGAAGCCGGACAGCAAGCCGAAGAAAAAATGGAATCCGTGGACTATGACGTGTGGCAGTGCCCCGCCGGCCACCTGCTGGAACTGGCCTATCCCAACCACAGCACCTCGATGCAGGAATGCCCCGCCTGCCACTACCAAACCCTGCAAAGCATCAGCCACCGCACGGTACAGGCGGCCACCACCTCGGCCGCCGGCTGGGGCTGGGAAACCTTCTGCTGCCAGACCTGCCAGCACGAGAAAAAGGAGAAGTACACCATCGCGCGCATCTCCAGCAGCAGCTCGTCCGGAAGTAGTAGCTCCTCGTCTTCCAGCAGCCGTTCCAGCAGCAGCGGCGGCTCATCGGGCGGGGGCGGGGCGGGCAGCAGCTGGTAGGGCCGGCCGCAGCCGCTACCAGTTGCAGGCTGCCGGACTTTGGCCCGTTTCGGACTCTTGGCCAACCTGCCGGGATAACATTCCTTAAAACCAGAAAAGCACCAACCTGCCGGTCGGTGCTTTTCTGGTTTTAAGGAATTGCCCTTACTCTCGGATTTCTTTCAACCAAAAACTTACAAGTTCTGGGTCACGAAGTTGGTCATCTGCCGGTAGAGGTGCAGGCGCGTGTTGCCGCCCGAGATGCCGTGGTTGCGGTTGGGATAGTACAGCGTCTGGAAGTCCTTGTTGGCCTTCACCATCGCATCGACCAGGGCGATGGAGTTCTGGAAGTGCACGTTGTCGTCGCCGGTGCCGTGCACGAGCAGGAACTTGCCTTTCAGGTTTTGGGCGAACTGCACGGGGGAGTTTTCGTCGTAGCCGGCGGGGTTTTCCTGGGGCGTTTTCAGGTAGCGCTCCGTGTACACGCTGTCGTAGTAGCGCCAGTTGGTGACCGGAGCCACGGCGATGCCCATCTTGAAGAGGTCGGCGTTTTTGGTCATGGCCAGCGACGTCATGTAGCCGCCGTAGCTCCAGCCCCAGATGCCGATGCGCGACTTGTCCACGTACGGCAGGTTGCCGAGGTACTTGGCGCCTTCGCCCTGGTCGATGGTTTCGAGTTTGCCCAGGTTGGCATAGGTGGCTTTGCGGAAGGCCGAGCCCCGGCCCGAAGTGCCCCGGTTTTCCACCGAAACCACGATGTAGCCCTGCTGCGCCAGCATCTGGTGCCAGAGGTAGTTGCCGCCGCCGTAGTTGTCGAGCACCGTTTGCGCGCTGCCGCTGCCGAAGCTGGGGCCGCCGTATACGTGCATCAGCACGGGGTATTTTTTGGCAGGGTCGAAGTTGGCGGGCTTTATCATCCAGGCGTTCAGCTCCACGCCCTCGCTGGTTTTGAAGGTGAAGAACTCCAGCTTGCCCAGGTCGTACTGCGCCAGGGTTTGCTTGAGCTTGGTGTTTTCTTCCAGTGTTTTCACCAGCTTGCCGGTGGCTCCTTCGCGCAGGCTGGTCACCGCTGGCACGCCGGCCGAGGAGTGCACGTTGAGGAAGTACTTGGTGTCGGGGCTCATGTTCACCACGTCAATGCCGTTGCCGGCCTCGCTGATGCGCTTTTTGCCCCCGCCCTTCAGGTTGACGCGGTAGAGGTGGCGCTGCAGGGCCGAGCCCTCGGTGCTGGTGTAATAGAGGAAGCCGGTTTTGGGGTCGAACCCGTTAATCTGGCTGATTTCCCAGTCGCCTTTGGTGAGCTGTCGCACCTGCTTGCCGTTCATATCGTGCAGGTAGAGGTGCTGGTAGCCGTCCTTTTCGCTGGTAAACACGAACTGCTTGCCGCCCGCCAGGTAGTTCAAATCGTCGTTGATTTCAACGTAAGCCGGGTTCGTGTCGGTGAGCACCACGCTGGATTTGCCGGTGTTGGCGTCGGCATGCAGAATTTCGAGTTTGTTCTGCAAGCGGTTCAGGCGCTGAATGCTGAGCAGGTTGGGCACCTGCGTCCATTGCACGCGCGGGAGGTACTGGTCGGGCTCGGGGCCCACGTCCATCTTGGTGGTGCGGGCGCTGGCTACGTCGTAGCTGCTCACGCTCACTACCGAGTTTTTTTCGCCGGCCTTGGGGTATTTGAAGCGGTATTCCTTCGGATAAAGCGCGCCCCACTGCTGCATGTCGTACTCCGGTACCTGGCTTTCGTCGAAGGTGTAGAAAGCCAGCTGCTTGCTGTCGGGCGACCAGAAAAATCCCTGCGCAAAGCCAAACTCTTCCTCGTACACCCAGTCAGTCGAGCCGTTGATGAGGTTGTTTTTCACGCCGTTGGTAGTCACGGCAGTTTCCGTCATGGTGGCCAGGTCCGTCACAAACACGTTGTTGTCGCGGGTGAAAGCCACGCGCTGGCCATCGGGCGAAAACGTGGCGTAGCCCTGCTTGCCGCCCGCGCTCAGCGGCATCAGCTTCTTGCTGGCCCGGTCAAACACGTAGTAGGTGGCCTGGGCGCTGCGCCGGTAAATGGGCTCGGTTTCGGTCGTGAACAGGATTTTCTGCTCGTTCGAGTTGAAGCTGTAGCCGTCCACATCCAGCGGCTTGGCAGCGCCGGGCAGCTGAAGGTCGGCGGCGGCTACCAGCGTGGTCAGGGCCTTGCCGGTCGTTACTTCGTGCTGCACGAGGCTGCCGCTTTCCAAAGCAGAGTAGTAGCGGCCGTCGTTCATCCAGTTGAAGCCCGGTACGCTGGCCGAGCGGAAGGTAGGCTTGGCCCAGATGTCTTCCAGGGTCAGCGGCAGCTTTTGCTGCGCCTGCACGAGGGTAGGAGTGAAGCCCGGCACCAGAGCCGGACCGTTGGCGGCCAATAGCGCGGCCAGCGCAAAAAAGCGAAAACGCATAAATCGGGAAAGTGTGAGCGAAATAAGGGAGGGAATAGCGCGTTAAAGGTAAGAACCAGCCGCAGCACCGTCGCGGGCCGTGGCTCCCGCTACCTTTGCACCATGCGTTTTCGCCTCCTACTGCTCCTACTGCCCGTCTTGCTGGGCGCCTGTGCTAAAGTCGATAGGCCGGTTCGGCTCGATTTCGTGGGCAACACTGCCCTCACCTCCAGCAACCGCAAGGTAGCGGCCAACGACACGCTTTCAACCCGCGTGTACGCCGTGGGCAACGACAACCTCCTGCGGCGCCTGCGCATCACCGTCACCTACGAGCCCGGCCCCACGCCTTTCCGCTACCCGCTGCCGCTCTCCAGCTTCGACCTGGACAACGCGCCGGACCCGCAAACCATCGTCTATCTCGATTCGCTCATCAACCCCATTCAACGCACCAACCCGAACACGAACAACCCGTACTTCCGGGGCGGCGAGT